>JAHJCL010000037.1 GCA_018813025.1 Patescibacteria group bacterium | reverse complement strand
ATCATACCTTACTCTCACTTGATTAATTTCATTGCCTGTCAAATTAAATCCATAATTACCATAAGTATGAGAAGCAGAAGGCGTACCGCTCGTAATACTCGCGTAGTTAGTTCCATCAGCATAAGCATTGGTGGGATTGGTCCAACCACCAGTATCACTGCTCGGACTATTAGTAGTAGTTGTATCATCAGACGCAATCTGCCATCTCCTTGCTTCTTGAAAAGATAATTTATTAAAATCAAATAATCCTTTAATTTCTACTATAAGGCCTTCGCCTGAAATTTTACCTTGGAAAGTTAAAGGTCCTAATAAATATAAATATGGACTAATATCTGGCGCATCAAATTTATATTTCAATTCATAAGTTTCACCTTTTCTCCAATCTACATCCCAAATAATTAATTTTTCTCTACCACCTGCCTCTTGTCTCTTGTCGCTTGTCTCTATTATCACAAATGAATCTGGCACACTTTCTATAATCTGTCCTTTAAAATCTTGATTAACCTTGATCTTTAAAGTCATCCCATAAGCAACAATTGGCCAGATTCTTGTCGGTCCAATCCTCTCAATATCAAAAGGTACTGATTCCCTAACCTCAAAAGAATCAATGATTTCGTAACCATTTTCCAAGTTAGTTAATTTCATCTGATAGATGCCTGCCCCACCAATCTTATAGTTAGTAAAATAATCTGGAATATCGACAACATTGTCTCCTGCACAGATGCCTGATTTTTGAACTTCTGGACTAACCATCTGACCGTTCGGAGAAGTAACTTCTAATTTTAAATTAGCGTCGCAAATTGTATGGCCGTCGTCTCTCAAAGCCGCCATTTGTAAGTAAGCTGTTTCTCTGGGTAAATAGATAGATTTATTTACGTTAATCGCAAGAACTCCCCAAGTGAAATCTTGTTCCAGAATATAAGTTTTTCCATTTTTCTCAAAATCGATTTTTAAATTATATCGCCCGGGTCTAAAATTTTCTGGTTTGAAAATTGTAACTTTAGTCGGAGAGTGAGTTTCGGCCCTAAAATCTTCTCCTTCTTGAAGTTCTAATGCTTCACCTTGAAGATTATTGAGTTTTGCTTTAACTTTTGGCTTTTCTTCAAAAACTTCTAAAATCTGGTCGGCTATTTTTTCAACAATGGTTTCTTTATTGTTCTTGGACACAATCTCAAACTCTGGATCTTCATCAGCCAGCCAATCCTTTTTAATAGCCTTCAGCTCAAACTCTTCTTCTTTCTCCTGATATTCTACCTCTACCCAAACACTATCAATATAAACAGTAATGTTTGTTTCATTGCCGATTACTCCTTCAAGTTTAATTTTTAAATTTCTGACTCCTTGAAAATCTTTCAAAAACGGAGCTTCAAATTCAAGATAACCATTATTCAAAGCATTAGATAAAGGATAATCAGAAATAACGCCCAATTGCTGCCAGTTTATTCCGTCTAAAGACCACCAGATAATAACTCTGGTATCAAGGTTTGGAAGAACATCTAATAGTTGTTCTTCTTCATTTTCTAATAATTGATTTATAGGCTGTTCGTTAATAACTTCCTCTTTAATTATTTCTTCTTTTACTATCTCGTCTTGATTTTCTTCGCCCGTCAATTCTTCGACTGGCAGACTTGTTTCTTCAACTTGAGGCATTTCATCTGTTTGAAATTCTTGTTCTGGAATTGTTTGATTTGAATCTTCTGGTTGATCTGAACCATTGTCAATTTCGGACAAAATATCCACAACCTCTTCTGTTTCTGTATTCTCA
Organism: Patescibacteria group bacterium; assembly: GCA_018813025.1. Classification (GTDB taxonomy): domain Bacteria; phylum Patescibacteriota; class Minisyncoccia; order Minisyncoccales; family DG-74-3; genus JAHJCL01. Next base: position 60,394 of record JAHJCL010000037.1, on the reverse strand, counting down.
ATCACGATTTCCGGTAATGGAGCATTTTCTGGTTCAGTTGTTTCTTCTGCTTTAACTATTGCAATTTTTCTATCAAACAAACTTCCAAAAAAGTTTTTCACTCTGTCCCAAAAAAGAATCGGCTCTTCTTCCAAAGGAATATTATTGTTTTCTACTCCGTTGTCCTCTGTTATTGAAATATCAGAATTTGTTTCTCCAATAGCAAAAGAAAGTTTAATTTTAGCTGATACAAATTCTTTTTCTGACAACTCTTTAAAGGTTGGAATATCTTGGGCTATTACCGTTCCCTTAGTAAATAAATTTCTTACTTTTTCTAAAAATGAAGTTGACTCGTTTGTATTATCTACATCGTCAACTTGTGGTTCGGGTAATGGTAATTCCTCTGGTGGCATACTCTCTTCTGGTTGCGTTAAAACCGGTACCTCCTCTTGAACTATCATTTCTTCATCAATAGATTGTTCTGTAATTTCTTCTGCTGGTTCTTCTGCTGGTTCTTCTGTTGGTTCTTCTGTTGGTTCTTCTGTTGGTTCTTCTGCTGGTTCTTCTGTTGGTTCTTCTGTTGGTTCTTCTGTTGGTTCTTCTGTTGGTTCTTCTGTTGGTTCTTCTGTTGGTTCTTCTGTTGGTTCTTCTGTTGGTTCTTGTGCTGGTTCTTCTGCTGGTTCTTCTGCTGGTTCTTGTGCTGGTTCTTGTGCTGGCAATTGCTCTGATGGAGATTGCAACGGCTCTAATTGTTCTGGCAATTGTTGTTCTAATGCTTGTTCTTGTTCTATTAAGGGGATTTCCGTACTTGAGTCTTTAAGTTCTTTTTTTGCTTCCAAATCATTTTGGGTAGAGTTAAAATTGCCCAAGACCAAACTCAAAGAGCCGGTTTTATAAATCGCTGAATTTATTTCTGAAAAAGAATCAATGTTTCCTTGGTCTGAAACTTCTGGAAGACCAATAACACTTTGAGAATTTTCCCAATCACCACTAACCTGATCGGAATAGATTGCAATGGTTTTAATTGCATTGGAAGATGCAAATGCCCAAGCAATAAAACTGCTAAAAATAATCGCTCCCAGTACATAAAAAGCTAAACTGTATTTTGGAATCTTAAAAGACAAAGAGTGTTTGAATTCTGTTATAATCTTATTTTCTTGTAACTTTTTCTTCTGGTAATTTCTTTGGTAATTTATTATATCTCCTTCGGTTGTTACCCAATTAACCTCCGAATAAACTTTCTCTCCATGGACCTTGCCCGTGCGAATTAAGTGGCCGATATGATCAGGAGAATATCCCGTAATCTTTGCCGCTTCTTCAAGAGAAATATACTCTTTTTTTTGAAATAAATCCGTCCAACGTTTTTGTGGACTGGTTGGTTTATTATTATCTTTACGGTCCAAATAATATAAAATTGCTCTCTTGGAAACTTTCCACTTTATCCTTGAGTGAGTCTTTTTTCCTTTAATTTTTCCTTGTCGAATCAAAGAACCTATATAATCAGAATTATATCCTGAAACTTTTGCTGCTTTTTTAAGAGAAAGATATTTATTTCTTAAGTTTGTCATAAAAAAACTGAAAGTATTTCAATCGCACTTTTTTCTTAAATATCGATTATCGAGATTATATTTTTATTTTAGCACATAAAACAGTTTGTCAAACTGTGGATAACTTTTTGCTCAATATTTTAAATATAGAGCGTCGAGAATTAACTTAATTAAAAAACAAGCGCTAAAATAGCGCTTGCTTTTGATAATCTCTTTGTTTTAATTGCTTAGAGTTGTTCCGTAGGCCGATCTTTAAAGATGTTCGACCAATACCTTTACGGTTAAAATCCAAATTTTAGACTTCAACTGTAGTCGACAAAACTTATAAAATGAAATGATCCACGGACAGGTTCCCCTACCCGTGCCTTGTTACGACTTACTCCTTCTTATTGGATCTACCTTAGGTCCCTTGCGGGAACTTCGGGTATTCCCAACTCACTTGAGTTGACGGGCGGTGAGTACAAGTCTCAAGAACATATTCATCGCCACATAGCTGATTGGCGATTACTAGCGATTCCGGCTTCATGAGGTCGAGTTGCAGACCTCAATCCGAACTGAGACCGCTTTTGATGAGATTAGCTCCCCCTTGCGGGTTCGCGACTCATTGTAGCGGCCATTGTATCACGTGTGCGGCCCAGAGCATCAAAGGGCCATGCTGATTTGGCGTCATCCTCACCTTCCTCCTAATTATCTCAGGCAGTCCCCTATGACATTTAAAACATAGGGCAAGGGTTGCGCTCGTTAGTGCACTTAAGCAAACGTCTCAAGATACGAGCTGACGACAACCATGCAGCACCTGGGCTAATGTCCTTGTGGAGTTTCCGAATTTCTCCGGAATTTCATTAGCGTTTCAAGCCCTGGTAAGGTTCCTCGTTTGTTGTCGAATTAAGCCACATGATCCACCGCTTGTGTGAGACCCCGTCTATTCCTTTGAGTTTTAGCCTTGCGGCCGTACTTCCCAGGCGGAACACTTAACGCGTTAGCTTCGCCACTTGAAGGGTCGACACTTCAAATAGCTAGTGTTCATCGTTTACAGCTAGGAATACAAGGGTATCTACATTTTGTTACTATTACCTTTTGGTAATGACTAGGATATTTCTACCTAGTTCTTATCATTACTGATAAGTTCGGACTATATCATCATCCCGCAAAATGCGGGAGCTCGGCGTGTAGTCTCTACGGGGTTAAAGGAAATTTGTATTTATATTCAGGCAATAAATATTCTCTTACAAGCTGATATAAATTTTGAACTTGATCTTTTGGTATATAAAGAATATCTTTTCCCTTATTCCTTCTAATACTAACTAAGATTTTAAAATTCTTTTTAAAGCAATTTTGCAATCTCTTAACTTCTTTCGAAGAAAAACTGTGAGTTTGAATAGTCATTCCTGCATTATCTTTTGCACCATCATCCATAATCCATACCGCTAAAGATAATGCGCTATTCAAAACTTTGTTAATATTCACAGGAACAATTTTCTTTTTCTTTTTATAAAACATCTTTCTGTAAGCATCAAATTCAAGATGGGTCAGTGTTATAAACTGACAAAAACTGTATGTCTTTCCCTTAACTTGCTGCTTAAAAAAATTCAGGTCCATTTTGGTGATGCTGTTAAATTCTTTTCTTTTCCATTTTGCTAAAGCAACTTGCGTTGCTGCGTGTTTAACAAATAGTCGAAAATACTTGCCGTGTTTAGTTAAATTTCCATCCCCCAAAATAATTCCTACAAGAATTTCTTTTTGTCTTTTAGAAAGATAAAAATCTTTTTTAATCTCTCGATGTTTTATATTCATTTGCCTAAAAACAAATACAAATTTCCTTTAACTTCCCTCGGTGTTTCCCATATTAAATGGATTTTCACCGATATAGCCAAGTTGTTCTTCTGACATTACTATCAAAGAGGACTAACTCAAACTTTAATAAACTTTACTAAAAGTTTGGTACCCATGTCAATCCTTTTTTCTGCCCTAGCTTTCGTCTCTCAGTGTCAGGGTCGCCCCAGTTAAATGCCTTCGCTTTTGGTATTCCGGTCGATATCAACGGATTTCACCCCTACACCGACCGTTCTATTAACCCATAGCGCCCTCTAGTCTGGTGGTTTCTAATGCATTCCTCAAGTTAAGCTCGAGGACTTTAACACGAGACCTTCCAGTCCACCTACAGACCCTTTACGCCCAATGAATCCGGATAACGCTCGAGGATCACGTATTACCGCTGCTGCTGGCACGTGATTAGCCTCCTCTTATTCCTAAAGTACCGTCATTCCGCTAAAAGCGGAATTCTTCCTCTAGAAAAGCTCTTTACACCCCGAAGGGCTTCTTCAAGCACGCGGTGTCGCTGAATCAGGCTTTCGCCCATTGTTCAATATTCTCGACTGCTGCCTCCCGTAGGAGTCTAGCCCGTGTATCAGTGCTAGTGTTGGGGAATATGCTCTCACACCCCCTACCCGTCATAGTCTTGGTAAGCCGTTACCTTACCAACAAACTGATGGGGCGCAGACCGATCCCAAAGTAGTTGCAAAGCTTCCTTTACCCTTCGGACTTAAATCCTCAGGGATTATCGGGAATTAGCTCCGCTTTCGCGGAGTTATGCCCGTCTTTGGGGTTCGTTATCTACGTGTTACTAACCCGTTCGCCACTATCCTACGCTTCGCGCTAAGCACGAAGCTCTGGAATAACAAACTATCTTAAATCTAATTAAGACTGCCTGCAGTTCCGTGGCTTCACACATAGTGTGAAGCGAAGGACCGTTTGACTTGCATGCCTTATCCACACCGCCAGCGTTCATCCTGAGCTAGGATCAAACTCTCAAAAAAAATAGTTACGGAACAACTCTAAAAAATTAAAACTAAAGAATAAACAAAAAACTATTCAATTAACAATGTTCTTTCCGTATTTGCATTTCAATTTTAATTCCTATTGAAAGCTTTGTCAAGATAAAACTTATTCCTTACTTCAAGACAATGCTTCATTTCAAATATGAGCCGAGGAGAGGAGTCGGACCTCCAACCTATGGTTTACAAAACCATTGCTCTGCCATTGAGCTACCTCGGCGCCGGGGTTTCTTATTCTATTTAATATCTTTTTCTTTTATTTTATCCCAATAACCGTCTTCTTCCAAAACTTTCTTTTTTTTGTATTTTTCTCTTAAATCCTGAAGCCAATTAGAGGTTTTATTATCAGCTTTAAGAGTTAAAACCTTAACCCGGGATAGTATCTTTTGTAAAAAAATTTCGTAAGAAAAATTCTTAACAAAATTAATATCCTTAATTTTGTTTTTAATTCTCAATAACCATTTTTGGCTACTCCCTTTTTCCTCAATAACTGAAATATTTACTAAAATAGGAATCTTTTGATAAACAACAATCAATGCTCCCAATAAGCTCATAATAAAAACAAAAAATGCAATTAATATGGCCATATAAATTTCGAATTATTAAATTTCGTACCTAGAAAATTTATTAATGATAATATTTTCTCCCAGCTTGACAATATATTCTTGAATCAAATCTTTAACTGTTTTGGCGTTATCTTTAATCCAAGCCTGCGACATTAAAGAATTTTCTTTCTGATATTTCTCAACCTTACCTTCAATAATTTTATCAACAATCTCTTTAGGTTTACCCAATTCTTTTAACTGGGTCAAATAAATCTCTTTTTCTTTTTTTAAAATATCATCAGGGATATCCTCTTCTTTAACCACAAGCGGATTCATAGCCGCTATCTGTAAACAAATTTCATGAGCTAATGTTTGAAAATCTCCTGATTTAGCAACAAAATCAGATTCACAGCGGATATCTAAAATTACTCCTACTTTTTTATTAAGATGTATATAGCTATCAATAATCCCTGTTTTAACTATTCTGTCTGACTTTTTTCCAGCCAACTCTTTACCCTTTTTTCTCAAAAGTTCTTTGGCTTTTTCAATATCCCCGTCGGCTTCTTCTAAAACTTTCTTACATTCGGTTATAGAAACTCCAGTCTCTTCGCGTAATTGTTTAATTTTATCAATTGATGACATAATTCAAAAAAATTAAGCTTTTTTTTCTTCTTGATTTTCTGTTGCCAAAACCTCTTTTTCAATTGGCTTAGTGTTTAAAATAACCTCTTTAATTTTATCAAGGATATATTTAATGGAAGAGATAGCGTCATCATTAGCCGGAATAGGATAATCAATAACACTCGGGTCACTATCAGTATCAACAATGGCAAAAATTTTAATATTTTTAGGACGAGCTTCTTTTACTGCCAAATGATTGGTTTTAGTATTAACAACTATAACAGCATCAGGCAATTTAGATAAATTCCTAATTCCACTGAATCTATTACCAAGAATAGTCAACTCTTTATCAAACTTAGCTTTCTCATTTTTGGTATATTTATCCAACTCGCCGGTTTTCTTCTTTTCTTCCAAGTCTTTAAAGTGCTGTATCCTTTTTTTAATAACTTCAAAATTGCTGATAGTTCCCCCCAACCAACGACTATTAATATAAGGCAATCCGCATTCAATAGCAGTATTTTTTACCAATTCTTTAGCCTGAACGCTGGTGCCAACTAAAAGAATAACCTTTTTTTCAGAAATAAGTTTTTGAATCTGAGTTAAAGCTTCTTGTAATTTTTCAGCGGTCTTTTCAACATCAATAATATGTACGCCATTTCTAACACAAGTTAAATACTGTTTCATTTTAGGATTAATTCTGGAAATAGAGCTGCCAAAATGTAAACCGGCCGCAATCATCTCTCCAAATTGAGGATTAAGTTTAACTTCTTCAACAACCGGTTCATCCGATTGGTTAATAATCTTTTTAGTTATCATATGCGATTAGCATAGCAATTTTTTTTTAGAAGGTCAATAATATCTCTTGATTTATCTCTTAGGTTTGTTAATATGTGATTATCATTTAAATTATCTAAAAATATGAAAAAAGACATCCATCCAACTTATTATCCTAAAGCTCAGGTAAATTGCGCTTGCGGTAATGTTTTCACCGTAGGTTCAACTAGAGAGCTTCTTGATATTGAAATCTGCTCTAATTGTCATCCCTTTTATACCGGAAAATCCAAAATAGTTGATGCCTTGGGTCAGGTCCAAAAATTCAAGGAAAGGGTTGCTAAAAGTAAAAAGAAATAATCTCAAATAATTTCTGTAATGATATGGAAAATACAGAAAATGTAATCATTGAGATAAGAGCTGGAACCGGCGGAGAAGAATCCGCTCTTTTTGCTAATGATTTATTTAGAGCCTATTCTAAATATTCTATTATTAAAGGCTGGGGACAAAAAATTCTCGAATCTAAACCAACTGATATTGGTGGAATTAAAGAAGTAATTTTTGAATTGTCCGGACCTAACGCTTTTAAAGAAATGCAACACGAAGGCGGAGTTCATCGGGTCCAAAGAATTCCTAAAACCGAAAAAAAAGACAGGGTTCATACTTCAACTATCACGGTTGCTGTTTTCGCTAAACCAAAAATATCTGAAGTCAACAATATCAGATCAGACGAATTAAGAGTTGATTTTTTCCGTTCATCCGGTCCTGGCGGACAAAATGTCAATAAAAGAGAAACAGCAGTTAGAATTACTCACATACCAAGCGGATTGGTTGTTGCTTCCCAAACAGAAAGAGACCAGTTTAAAAATAAAGAAAACGCCCTGATTATTTTGCAAGCTAGACTGACTAAATTAAAAGAAAAACAAAGTTTTGAAAAATTAGACGAAGCCAGACGGACTCAAGTTAAATGGGCTAAAAGATCAGATAAAATAAGAACATATAATTACCCCCAGAACAGAATTACCGACCATAGAATACAAAAAAGCTGGCATAACTTAGAGGAAATTATGGAAGGAAATTTTTCTAAAATAACTAAAGCTTTTGAAAATATTACTGAGTTAAAAGATTAATTTTACTATTCAATATTTTTAATATCCTCCTCATATCTTTCGACGATTTTCATAACCGAATCGCCGTAAAATCCATAACCGTTATATTCGGTTCTTTTACTTGTGCCTGAAAAATAAATCATAGCTGCTTTCCATTCACTATTACTATCCTGTTTAGTTGCTCCGTAATCAGCTAAATATAAAGCAGCAGCAAAAAAAGCATCTTTAATGTTCCAAGGGTCGGCAGCGGAACCAATGATTGAAGAGACTTGATCGCTGTAATGAATCCAGGTAGAAGGAATAAATTGGGCCGGGCCCATCGCTCCTCCGTAACCGTAACTCATAGGACAGGATACCGGAGTATTGTAAGGATCTCTACCTAATTCTTGAGTAATGGTTAAAAAAGGACCAATGTCTCTGGATGGCTTCATTATATTAGCAACAACTTGGCCGGTTTTAATATTGATTCCAGACCCAGTAGATGTATTTTTCAAATAACACTGTCCAACATTCTTACCAATATTAGATTCTTGAGTTAAAACAGCCAATAAAAGAGCCGGTCTGACATTAGTAATATTAGAAACAAATTTAGCTATTTCATATGCCTCTCCGAAAGTTGGAGCTTCGGGAATCCCGATTAATTCAAAAATTCTGGACCTGATTTCAGCTGCTTTCTTTTCAGTGACTTGTTTTTCCTGAAGAGATTTTTGATACTCAGCCTCAGTTAATTTCAAAAGTTGATCTGTCTCTTTTTTAATACTACTTGATTCTTTCCTTTGTATGCTCTGGATAATAATTAATCCTTCCAAACCCTGCTTTTCATTGTCTAATGATTCTTTTTCTGTTTCTAATTGTCTTTTTAAATTCTCGATATTAATCAGCATTTCCTGATTTTTAGAAATCAATGATTCTAAAGCAACTAAATCACTAAAAAAATCAGAAATTTTCTTTTCTGATAAAAATACTTCTATTATAGATTTACTATCAGCTTCATAAATAAGCTGTAGATTTTGAGCTAAATATTTTCTTGATTCTTTGATTTGAAGAGATGTTTCTTCAATTGATTTTTCACTTTGGACAACCTGAACCCCTAAATCCTTTATCATTATATTCCCTTGAGAAATTTGAAGGTCAAGTTTGGCGATTTTGTTCCTAAGTAGATAAACCTGATTTTCTAAAGTTTTTTTCTCTTTATCTGTCTTCTGAATATCTTTATCAATAGCAGCAATTTCATCTTCTAGCGCTTTTAATTCCTGTTCTAAACTCTCCCTTTCTTCATTAGGAGTTTGGGCTAAAACATTGAAAGCAGGCAAAATAAAAGACAATATTACCAGAGATAAAAAAAACTTTTTGACAATACTTAGAAACATTGTATTTATTTATTTTTCTGTTTCGTTGGTCTCCCCTTCTTTTTCCTTCTGTTTCTTTTCTATTTTTTCTACGTCTTCAACTTTTTCTTCAAGAGGCTTCTCTAATTCTTCTTCCACCTCGGCCACTGATGAAATAGTAGCTATAATTTCGTCTGGTTCTCTAATAACCTTAACATTAACGGGTATTTTTAAATCTTTGACAAAAATTTCATCCTCAAGAGTTTTTAATTTAGTGATATCTACCTTTATCTCACCAGGAATGTTTTGCGGTAATGATTTAACCTCTAATTCAAAAAGATGCTTAACCAAAGTTCCGCCAAGAGTATCAACGGCTTCGCTTTCACCTTCAAAAACCAGAGGAATATTTAATTCAATTTCTTCAGTTAACGAGGGTTGGAAAAAATCAACATGAATAGGTTTTCCAGTAACAACATCGTGTTGAACTTGATGAATAAAAACCACGAATTTCTTATCATTCACCCCCAATTCAATCATAGTATTTTCTCCGGCGTCCTGATAAACTTTTTGAAAATCTTTTGAACTAACGCTTAGGGAGGTATTTTTGGTTTCGGATCCGTACAAAACAGCAGGTATCTCTCCTTCGTTTCTCAGTTTTTCTAATCCTTTACCGGATATTTCTCTTATTTTAGATGATAATGAAATCATATTATTTCTTAATAATTTTAATACATTGAACCGGGCAGATATCAGCTGCATCTTGATTGCAACCGATTTGCTCGGTCTCTAATTCTTCGTTCCCGTTAACTATGTTGTTCTTCTCTCCTAATATGTGAGCCTTACCATCCTCGCCAATTTCCCAATTAGCAGGACAAACAGCTACACAAGAACCGCAACCAATACATTTTTCAAGTTCGTGAATAATTTTCATATAGATTAAGCTTTATTTTCACTTCCAAATAATTTAATTTTATTTTCAACGACTTTTTTAATTTGTTCGCTTAATGGTGTAAGAATTTTATAAGGTTTAATTTCATTCTTATCTTTTTTTAAAATTTCTTCCATATTTTTTCTCCAAGCCAACCTTAATTCAGTATTGATATTAATTTTTACAATTCCTAATTCAATGGCTTTTTTGATATCGGTACTATTCACTCCCGAACCGCCGTGAAGAACTAATGGAGTATCATTAACTGCTTTTTTGATTTCAGCCAATCTTTTAAAATCAATCTTAGCTTTCCCCCCATGCACTGTTCCAATATTCACGGCTAATATGTCAACTCTTGTTTTTTGAACAAATTCTTTTGCTTCTTTTGGGTCAGTCAATTTGCCACCAATTATTCCAACCTCGCCTTCAACTAAAACTCCTTTCTTAAAAGCCAGTTTAACGATATTTTTTGTTTTTTTAATATTATCTTCCAAGCAAAGGTCAGAACCGTCAAAATGAACACAATTATAACCGATTTTAATTGCCTCTCTAATGTAATCTAAATTCTTACCGTGGTCAAGGTTTAAAAAAATAGGAATATCTGATTCATCTCTAAATGCGTCAACTAAAACTTTTATCTTCTTTAGTCCCAAAAATTGGCTTTCTCCTTCAGATGTGCCTAAAATAATCGGCGAATTGAGTTTTTTGGCAGCATCAATAATACCCTTTAATTGTTCGTCGGTTGTAAAATTAAATTGACCGATTGCCCAATTTTCTTTTTGGGCTTTTTTAAAATAATCTATCAACTCCATAGTTTAATTTTTTTAACCCTTATCTTTTTAAGATATGGACTCTTAATTCCTTTAAGTAATCCATTTTTCGCTCCTATTTCACCAATGCAAGAAATACTATTAGCCAAACCTAATTTAATAGCAAAAGAAACATTATCGGTTTTAATTAAGCCTGATAAAAATCCTGAACTGAAAGCATCACCGGCTCCGGTAGCATCCTGAACTGGCACTGAAAAAGATGGCGCTGACCACATATATTTTCCATCCGAAACCACTACACCCTTCTTCCCTTTAGTCATAATTGCTATCCCCTTAATTATTTTATCTAATTTCTTAAATAAGGCCTTTTCTTGTTGAAAAGGAACTCCGGTCAAAAGAGAAGCTTCTTCTTGATTTAAACTTAAAATATCAATTTTAGATAAAATCAATTTAAGTTTTCTTTTATCCAGACCAATTTGGTCTTTTCCAATATTAGCCATTATTTTAATATTGTTTTTCTTGGCATAGTTAACCAGAAAGCCGAAAGAATCAAGCAACTTTCCCTTAAGGGGAGCTAAATAAAACCAACGGGATTTCAATTTATTAATAGGGATATCATTTTTTTTCAAAAAGTGGCATGCGCCTCGGTAAACTAAAATACTTGTTTGACTGACTCCGGATGAAAGAATAACCGAGTAAGCACTGGGAATAACTTTATCTTTAATAATAAAACGAGTATTAACACCAAACTTTTCTAAATCTTCCATTATTGCCTCCCCCCTTTTGTCGTCTCCAATTTTACCTACATAAGCTACTTTGAATCCTTGGAGAGCAAAAGTAACAGCTGTATTGGCTCCTCCGCCACCGGTTGAAATCACCATGTCATCTATCTCAATTTTAGAACCTAAAGAAAAACAAAGTCCCTCGCCAGTTAGAAATTTCCCGCTCTTTATAATCTGATGGCTTTCCTTTTTTAATTTTAAAAAGTTATCTCTGGTGGCTGAACCAAAGGTAGTAATGTCAAACATTTTTAATTTTGGCTAAATTAATAATCGTCTTAATAACCGTGTCGGGATTTAAAGAAATTGATTCAATCCCCTCCTGAACTAAAAATTGGGCAAACTCCGGAAAATCAGATGGTGCTTGACCGCAAATTCCGACATATTTTTTCTTTTGTAAACAAACTTTTATAACTTTTTTTATTGATTGCATTACAGCCTCATTTCTTTCGTCTCCGATTTTGGAAAGCAAAGCCGAATCCCTGTCCAACCCTAAAGTTAATTGAGTCAGATCGTTAGATCCTATACTCATTCCATCAAAAATATCCAGAAATTCTTCTATTAAAATTACGTTTGCCGGAATTTCGCACATAACAATAATTTTTAATCCTTTCTTTCCCCGTTCAAGCCCTTGTTTTTTCATTAAAGCTATGACTTTTTCCCCTTCATCAACAGTCCGGCAAAAAGGTACCATCGGCCAGATATTATCCAGACCGAAAATATCTCTGGCTCTTTTTAAGGCCTTACACTCCATTTCAAATGCTGGCTTAAATTTTTCATCATAGTACCTTGAAGCTCCCCGCCATCCAATCATAGGATTAGATTCTTCCGGTTCAAATTCTTTTCCTCCGATTAAAGAACTGTATTCATTCGTCTTAAAATCAGAGAGACGTACGATAACCGGTTTTGGCCAAAAAGCAGCTGCAATTTGAGAAATCCCCTCGGAAAGCTTATTAATAAAATATTCTTTTTTGTCGGTATATCCCAAGGTAGCTTCTGCGATTTCTCTTTTTACCTTCTTGTCTTTTATCTTGTCAAAATGATAAAGTGCCAATGGATGAATCCTGATTTTTTCAGCTAAGATAAACTCCATTCGGGCCAATCCAACACCATCATTGGGAAGAAAAGATGTTTGGAAGGCAATGTCTGGCGCACCGATATTTATCATTATCTTAGTTTTTAAATTAGGGATTTTATCTAAATTATAAGTTTTCGTTGTAAATGGAATATTACCGGCAAAGACTCTGCCGACTGAACCTTGAGTGCAATCAGCTGTAATTATTTGGTTGTCTTTTAAAATTTTAGTTGCATCCTTAGTCCCGACAATACAAGGAACTCCCAATTCTCGGCTGACTATTGCTGCATGAGCTGTCTTACCTCCTTCATTGGTAATAATAGCCGAAGCTAAACGCATAACCGGTACCCAATCCGGGTCAGTCATTTTAGTTACCAAAACATCACCTTTTTTAAAATCAGAAATATCGGAAATATCAAGAATTCTTTTTACTTTACCAATCCCTATTTTAGCTCCGACGGCAATTCCTGTGATCAAAGGCTTTTTATCGGTTTTAACATTATATTCTTTATAAAAATTACCTATTTGAGGGGCATAAATTGTTTCCGGCCTTGATTGAACAATAAATAATTGACCGGTTTGTCCGTCTTTAGCCCATTCGATATCTTGAGGTTTGTTGTAATGTTTTTCAATCAAACAAGCCCACTGAGCAAGTTTAATTACCTCTTCATCATTTAAACTGAATTGATTTTGCTTATTAACAGGAATCTTAACCTCTTTAATACCTTGTCCTTTGGAATAAATATATTTTCTGTCTTTTCTGCCCAGATTCCTGACAATAATTGATTTGTATCCCTGCTCAAGTGTTGGTTTAAAAACATAAAATTGGTCAGGCGTAATTTTACCTTTGACAATCATTTCACCTATCCCCCAGATGGAATTGATTAAAACAACATTTGAAAAACCTGTTTCCGTGTCTAAAGTAAATATTACTCCGGAAGAAGCTAAGTCAGACCTCACCATTTTTTGAACACCAACCGAAAGTCCAAATTCCATCTGTCCTATTTTCTTTTCTTCCCTATAAGCAATAGCTCTGTCAGTAAAAGTTGAAACAATGCTCTTTTTAACTGCTTTTAATAATTCTTTTTCTCCTTTAATATTTAAATAAGTTTCGAATTGTCCGGCAAAAGAGGCATTAGGCCTGTCTTCAGCAACACCGGAACTTCGCACCGCCACATCAGTATTATTTCCATACTTCGAAGATAATTCTAAATATGCTTTTGAAACTTCTTGTTTTAAATTATCAGGAAATTCTCCCTTAGCAATCGCCTCTCGACACTTTTTACCAGTTCCTTGAATGCTCTTTATGCTCTTGGGATTAAAATTTTTAAAAATTATTTTAAGTGCTTTATTCAAATTATTGGCTTTTAAAAATTCCCAATAAAAATTAGTTGTCAGAGCAAAACCATTAGGAACATTAATTCCTTTTTTAGTTAATTGGGAAAACATTTCTCCTAAAGAAGCATTTTTACCACCAACCAAATCTACATCTTCTATTGAAATTTCCTTAAACCAAAAAATGTTTTTTTTATTTTTTCCTTCCATTTTTTATTTTATTAAACTTTTCATAGCCCAAGCGCCTTTTTTACTTGCAATCACTGGATTTAAATCAATTTCTTTTATGCTTTTTTTAAAGTTTTAATTTTTCTGGCTATTGCTAATTCCTCGTTTGTCTCAATAGCTAGAATTTTTATCTTTTTTAAAAAATTCAAGTTATTATAAACCATATTTCTAATCTTTTGAGAGCCTGCCCCAATAGCTCCTGTAAAAACCAACAAATCACACCCACCTAAAATTACAAAATAGGCTCCTAAATATTTCTGAATACGATAAACAAAGATTTCTAAAGCCAATTTTGCTCTTTTATCTCCCCTTTTAACTCTTTTTAAAACCTCGAGCATGCTTTTGATTCCTGAAATACCCTTAACTCCTGATTGAAAATTTAAAATCTTATCTGCTCTTTTAACAGAAAACTTTTTGGCAAGATCTAAAACAATTCCAGGATCAATATCTCCTGAGCGTGTCATCATCACCAAACCCTCCAAAGGAGTAAATCCCATTGAAGTATCAATTGCCTTACCATATTTGATAGCACTAATGCTGGCTCCACCTCCTAAATGACAAGTGATAATCTTTAATTTTCCAAAAGGTTTTTTAATTCTTTGAGATCCTTCTTTTGCCACATATTCATGGGAAATGCCATGAAAACCAAACTTTCTAAATCCATAATTTTTCCTTATCTTTTCAGGTAAAGGATAGGTAAAGACTTTTTGGGGTAAATCAGCAAAAAATTCAGTATCAAAAACAGCAAACTGTAAAATCCCAGGAAAAACTCTTTCTGAAATCTTAATACCTAAAATGTTAAAAGGATTATGTAAAGGAGCTAATTTTTTAAATTTATCTAATTCCCTTAAAACTCTTTTAGTAATCTTGGTAGGTCTTCTGAATTTCTCACCACCATGAACTACCCGATGACCTATTCTTTTAATCTTACCAGAATAACTTTCTTTTAATTGATTTAATTCTTTAGTTAAAATCTTTTGAAAATCTTTAGAATTTGGAACTTCTCTTTTTCCTTCTTCTTTTAATTTTAAATTCTTATCGAATAACTTCCATTTTATTGATTGACTGCCACAATTTAGAACCAAAATCATTTTTCTTTTTGGTTTAATAAAATTCCTTCTCCTTTTTGGGTGATACGGGCTGCATTCCCTTCATCAGCATCAAGATGCATAGAAAGCTTGTAGTTTTCTCCAACCCTGACCATAACATTATGAAAAGTAACAGAGCCTGTTCCTTTGGTTTTCACAGAAACCAAATCCCCATTTTTTATACCCAATTTCTTAGCTTCTTGAAGATTACAATGAATATGGCGCCAGGCATTAATGATGCCTCTTTTTATCTTTACTTTACCCTTAGGACCAATTAAAAAAGCTCCTGGTGTTCCTTTAAAATCGCCTGATTTTCTTATGGGAACATTCATTCCCAAGAAAATGGCATCTGTTTGAGACAGCTCAATCTGAGTTTCTTTTCTTAAAGGACCAGTCACTCTCAATTTGGGAAATCTATTAGAATTTACCTGAAGTTCAATTGTCTCTGTGGCTGCAAATTCTCCAGGTTGATAAAGCTTTCTCAAGACTTTTATCTTGTATCCTTTACCAAACAGTTTTTCTAAATCTTTTTTTGATAAATGAATGTGTCTAGCTGACACCTCAATAGGAATTCTCGTTTTCATTTTGACTTTTGAATTATTTTCCTAACATTATCAACACTCTCTGGGTTAGCTAGGGTGCTGAGGTCTCCCAATCCTTCTCCAGTAAATAATTTTCTTAAAATCCTCCTCATTATCTTTCCGGATCTTGTTTTAGGTAAATCTCTAACAAAGTAAACTTTAGAAGGAGAAGCAATGGGGCCTATTTCTTGCCTAACCAGACCAATAACTTCTTTTTCAAGCTTCTTGACGGGTTTCTTTTTCTTAGAAACCACAAAAGCTACGGGCACCTCCCCCTTAATATCATGAGCTCTCCCCACCACAGCACATTCTATAATATCTTTGTGCAAAGCAATGGCACTTTCTAATTCTCCTGTGGTTAATCTGTGCCCTGCTACCTTAATGACATCATCCACTCTTCCTACAATCCTAATTAGACCATTTTTATCTTTAAGGGCACTATCATTAGTAAAATATATTTTTTTACCGTAATCAGCCCAATAGGTTTTCAAAAACTTTTTAGGATTTTTGTAAACCGTTCTCAAGAGCCCAGGAGTAAAAGGAGGTAAAATAACCAAGTTTCCTTCTTTATTGGCTGGCAAAGACCTTCCTTTTTCATCTAAAATGTCAGCTTTTACTCCAGGGAAAGGTAAACCTGCAAAAGTAGGCTTAAAAGGACCAACCCCTGGTAAAGAAGTAATTAAAATACCACCTGTTTCTGTCTGCCACCAAGTATCAACTAAAAGACATCTTTCTTTTCCAACCTCTTTAAAGAACATCTTCCAAGCTGCTTCATCAATTGGTTCACCAACAGAACCTAAAACTTGCAGGGTTTCTAACTTGTGTCTTCTAATTAAATCTATACCATATTTTTCAAACATTCTAATGGCGGTAGGGGCAGTATAAAAAGTGGTCACACCATACTTTTCAATAATATCACACCACCTATCAGGAGTTGGCCAATCAGGAGCTCCTTCAAAAATGATGAAAGTGCTTCCACAAAGTAAGGGACCATAACAACCATAGGTATGACCTGTAATCCATCCAACATCAGCTGTAGACCAGAAAATATCATCTTCTTTTAGGTCAAAAATCCATTTGGCAGTAAAATTGGCCTGTACAGTATAACCACCACAAACATGACAACAACCCTTTGGCTTTCCTGTGCTGCCACTGGTATACAAAATGAATAAAAGATCTTCACTATCCATAACAGCAGATTCACACCAATCACTTTCATTTTTAACTAAATCATGCCACCAAAGATCTCTTCCCTTTCTCATCTTTGCCTCATTATCAACTCTTTTCACCACTACCACCTTTTTCACATCAGTATCTTTTAAGCCCTTATCAGCATTTTGTTTCAAATGAATAACCTCTCCTCTTCTGTAATAACCATCTGCTGTGATTAAAACTTTAGCTTTAGTGTCTTGTAATCTAATTTGTAAGGCTTTTGAACTAAAAGCTGAGAAGACAACTACGTGAACAGCTCCAATTCTGGCACAAGCTAACATGGAAATGATAGCTTCTGGAACCATGGGTAAATAAACACCCACCCTGTCTCCTTTTTTCACTCCTAATTTCTTTAAAGCATTAGCAAACCTGTTCACCTCTCTAAAGAGATCATAGTATGTAAAATATCTGGCCCTTTCTGTAACGGGTTCAGGTTCCCAAATTAAAGCTAGCTTGTTTCTTCTGGTCTTTAGATTCCTTTCTAGGGCAGTTTCAGTAATATTAATCTTGCCTCCAACAAACCATTGAAAGTAGGGAGGTTTGTGGACAAAACCTTTTTTCCACTTTTTGTACCAGTTTACTTCTTTAGCTAAATCCTCCCAGAATTTAACCGGATTTTTAGCAGCTTTTCTGTAAACTGCTTTGTCTTTTATTAAAGCTCTCTTTTTGAATTCTTGGTTGGGAAAATATAGTTCTCCTTTTTTCACTACTTTAGCTTTTTTTCTCATAACCTTTTTGTAATTAATACTTTTTTTTATTATACCTTGTCCTTGAAAAAATTAAAAAGGGGCGAACAACTCTCACCCATTAAAATTAACTTTTAAAAACAAGATTATAGCTTTCTGCCGATAAATTCAGCGAATTCAGCCAAACGGCAAGAATAAGCCCATTCGTTATCATACCAAGCTAGAACTTTTACTAAATTATTATTAATAACTTTAGTGCTTTCGGCATCAACTATTGCTGAATAAGTATTACCCACATAATCGGTTGAAACTAGTAAAGCATCTTCGATTCCCAAAATATTGCGATACTCTACTGTTCCACTAGCTTTTTTAAAAAAATAATTGACTTCTTGAGCGTTGGTCTCTTTTTTAACATTACAAACTAAATCAATAACTGAAACAACTGGAGTCGGAACTCTTATTGCCAATCCGTTTAATTTTCCTTTTAAATGAGGGTAAATTCTTTCAACAGCTGTTATTGCTCCGGTACTGGTTAGAATAATATTCATTCCGGCTGCTCTGGCTCTACGCAAATCTTTATGAGGCAAATCCAATATTTTCTGGTCATTGGTATAGCTATGAACAGTAGTCATTGAACCGGAAATTATTCCCAATTCTCTATCCAAAATTTCAACAATTGGAGTCAAGCAATTTGAGGTACAGGAACCCATGTCAACAATATTGTCTTTTTCAGGATTATATTTTTCTTCATTAGCACCCAAAACAAAACAAGGAATATTATCTCCCTTAGCTGGAGCAGAAATTATAACTTTTTTAGCACCGGCTTTAATATGTTGTTGAGCCCCTTTCAAATCTCTAAAAACTCCGGTACATTCCAAAACAATGTCTATTTTTAATGATTTCCAAGGCAATTCAGCGGGATTTTCTTCACTTAAAACTTTAATTTTTTGGCCATTGATTATTAAATTTTCTTGGTCAAACTTTACCACTTTTTCATAAGCCCCATAAATTGAATCATATTTTAAAAGATGAGCTAAAACTCCGGGGGAGGTTAAATCATTAATAGCCACCACTTCTAAGTGGGGATGATTTTTGAGAATACTTTTAAAAGTAGCCCGGCCAATACGGCCAAATCCATTGATTGCGATTTTAATTGCCATATTTAAATAAAATTATTCTTTCATGCCTAAAAGTTCCACGATTTTATTTTTGTCAAAGCCAATGATTATTTCGCCGTTTATTTCAACAACTGGTATAGCCATTTGTTTTGACTTTTCAATCATCTCATCTCGAGCTTTGGCATCTTGAGAAACATCAAATTCCTCAAATCCAATATTATGCTCTGTTAAAAATTGTTTTAAAACAGAACAATAAACACAGAAGGGGCTGGAAAAAACTTTAACTGTATTTTTCATAAAATTTAAAGCGAACAACCAGACGATTGAGATAGTTCCTCAAGAGTTCTAAACCCTGGAGATTTAGTTCCATCCGGCGATTCCCAGGTCGGAAAGCTTTCAATTTTGGCATCTATACAAGCTTGAGCTAATTGCCCATCAGAACCGACGCATTCAATATAGGGTAAATATTGAGCAGCATTGCCAAAAAGATCTTTTTCTTTATTACACCAACTGCAGGAAGATGAACCATAAAACTTAAAACCTTTTTCAGTCAGACATTTGGCCAAAATTTCTAAAGAGGCATCCTCTACCACCGGAGATTCCTCATTTGGTAATTCTTCTTTTTGAGATTCTAATTTAACCCAGTTCTGTGGAAATAATATAAGACCATCTTGGCTGATGTAAGAGTCGTATTCCTGGTCGCTAATTTTAATATGAATTCTATATAATCCGCTTTCTTCAGCTACGTTCATTAAAGAAGCACTAGCTCCTTCAGCTAGTAAATTATTATTAATATAATCAACGGCTAAATTAGCTGCTTCTTGAATCGGCATCTTTTTTTCTGTTGCTAACATGCTTTTAATTTTATCTAAATTAATAGCTGCAACAGCAATTATTAAAATTGCCAGAATAACCAGAACAATCGCGAGACATTTTTTATTTATTGAAATCATATCTTTCTTAAATTATGTAATATATTTTTCATTTTAGATTAAATGAACTATTTTGTAAAGAAAAATTAAACGGTTTTTTTCTTGATAATCTTTAAATCCTTATCAAGGTCGTAAATAATTAATCCAGCATAAGGAATTTCTAAATTAATAATCTCCTCGTCTGAAATATCTTCCATATATTTAACTATTGCTCTCAATGAATTGTGACTGGAAACAACTAAAATATTCTTTCCGCTTCTTAAATCATTTTCAATATATTCCTGAAAGAATGGAATTACCCTTTCAAAAACGTCTTTTAAACTTTCTCCTTCTAACGGAGCTTGATCCCAACTTCTTCTCCATGCTTTAACTTGCTCATTGCCATATTGTTTTTTAACTTCATCTTTATTTAAACCCTGTAATTTGCCATAATTTCTTTCATTTAATGCTTTATTAATAATAATCGGCAAATTTTCTTTGTTAAGATTTTTTAGAATCAAAAAAACTGATTCTTTGTTTCTGATTAACGGCGATGTATAAACTTTATCTATACCCGCACCGGAAATCTTTTCAGACACATTTTTTGCGCTTTCAATTCCCTCTTTACTCAAAGGAACATCAGTCCAACCCGTAAAACGATTCTCTAAATTCCATTGTGATTTTAAGTGCCTTAATAAAAATAGTTTAGGCATTAATTTAAAAATTTTCTTCAATTCTTAATAATTGATTGTACTTGGCGACTCTTTCGCCTCTGGCCGGGGCTCCAGCTTTAATAAAATCAGCTCCTAAACCGACGGCTAAATCAGATATAAAATTATCATCTGTTTCTCCGGAACGATGAGAAACAACAACTTTCCAATTAAAAGCTTTAACTAAATTAAAAGCTTGAAAAGCTTCAGTGAGAGTGCCTATTTGATTAACTTTTAATAATAAACCATTACAGGCCTTTTCTTCCTGGGCTTTAATTATATTTTTGGGATTGGTAACCAAAAGGTCGTCACCGACAATTATTGTTTTTCTACCAAGTCTTTTAGTAATATTGGAAAAATCATTCCAATCATCCTCGGAAAAAGGGTCTTCTAAAAATATTATCGGGTATTGTTTAACTAAATCTGAATAAAAATCAATATCGTATTTTTTGGATTTAATTTCAGAAGCGGCAACATCGATAGCTATTTTTACTTTTTTATTATACCCGGCTCTTTTAACAGCTAATAAAATTAAATTTAAAGCTTGGATGGGAAATTTTAATGATGGACTGAATCCTCCCTCATAACCTAAATTAACGGCGCTTTTACCATATTCTTTCTTCAAAATTTCTTCTAAAGTGTGATAAATTTCCACTCCTGCTTGCAGATTTTTAGAAAAATTACCTAATCCCGGCACAATCATAAATTCCTGAAAATCTAAGTCATTGCCAGCGTGTTTTCCGCCATTAATAATATTAAAACAAGGTTGAGGTAAACTGGGCTTAGTCCCAGTTAGTTTGGAAATCCATTTCCATAATGGCATTTTTTGCGTTAAAGCTCCAGCTCTACAGATTGCCATTGATACGCCCAAAATAGCATTAGCGCCTAATTTAGATTTATTCTCAGTCCCATCAATTTCAACCATTAAATTATCTATCTTTTCCTGTTCAATTACCTTCATTCCCTTAAGTTTCGGAGCTAAAATCTTATTTACATTTTGGACAGCTTGCCGAACTCCATTACCTCTATATCTGTTTTTATCTTTATCTCTTAATTCAAAAGCTTCATATCTTCCGGTTGAAGAACCGGACGGTACCGCTGCTCTAAAAAAATCATTATCAACAGCCAAATCAACCTCAATCGTAGGTATTCCTCTTGAATCTAATATCTCTCTGGCTTTTATGTTTTTAATCTTCTTTATTATCATTTCTGTTTTTTTAAATATTCAAAAGCCGATAAAGCAGCAGTTGCTCCTTCAGCGCAAGCAGTAATAATTTGCTTATACTTACCGACATTAACATCACCGGCAGCAAAAAGCCCCAATGTTCTTGTTTGAGAATTATTAGGATCGGTTAATATTTCATCTCTCTCACTAAAATCAACCAAATCCTTAACAAAATAGGTGGCTGGCAAATACCCTATTTCCACAAAAACACCATCAACTTTCAATATTTTTTCCTTAGCTGTTTCTTTATCCTGATAAATTATTGATTTAACAAAATTATCTCCTTGAATTTCTTTAAGAGCGGCATTAACAATAACCTTGGCTTTATTGGTTTTTTTAATAATTTCCTGATTATCAATAAATGTTTTAACCTGGGGGCCGCATTCTAAAATATAAATTTTATTGACGATATTGCTCAAAAAAATAGCTGTTTCAAAAGCAGAATTACCACTGCCAATAATAGCTACATTTTTATTCTTAAACAATGGGCCGTCGCACAAAGGACAATAGCTGACTCCTTTACCTAAAAATTCTTTTTCTCCGGCTACTTCCAGTGGTCTGGGATCTGATCCCGAAGCAATAATAACCGCCTTGGATTTAAAACTCTGACCGCCTTCAATAAAAATCAAAAAAACATCTCCGTCTTTTTCTACCTTATTTACCTTACTTTTCTCAATCTTAATGCCTGTTTTTTTTAAATGATTTTTAAACTTTTTAATCAGTTCTGCTCCGGAAATTTTATCAAATCCAGGATAATTTCCAATTGCTACTGCTTTTTTATTAATCTGTCCACCAAAATTTTTAGTGATTAAAAGAGCGTTTAACCTCTGACGCATTGCATAAATTCCGGCAGTTATTCCGGCCGGACCGCCGCCAATAATAATTAAATCGTAAATCATAAATGTAGAACCTTACTGATTTTGTTAATTAAATCAGTCGCTAATAAACTTTCTTTTAAGTCTTCCGCAGCCAATTCACCGGCTTTACCATTAATAAAAGCGGCGGCTTGGGCAGCCTCAAAAGGATTAATCTGACGCGATAGTAATGCTCCGCAAATTCCAGCTAGAGTGTCACCAGTTCCACCAACTGACATATAAGGACTTCCGAATTTATTTAAAGCCACTTCTTGACCGTTAGAAATAATATCCGGTTTATCTTTCAATAAAATAGTAGTTTTCAATCGAGCTGCTTCTTGTTGGACTATTTTAATTTTTTCTTCGTGAGAAAGATTGCGAATATCTTTTTTAGTTAAGGTAAAGAATTCAAAGCTATGAGGAGTAATCAAAAATGGCTTATCTTTGATAATTTCCGGGTCTTTTTCTAATGCAAATATAGCTGAAGCATCAATGACAGTCGGAATATCTATTTGGGTAAGATATTCGAAGATAGCTTCTTTGGTCTCTTCTGACCTGCCCATTCCTCCTCCGATTAGAACAGCTGCGTTGCCTTTAGCCACTTCTTGAGCTGATTTAGTAAACGTTAAAAGAGTTGATAAATGCTTTTTCTCCAACCTTATTCCTTCCAATGGAAAAGTAATAAAATTAGGCGAAAAAGAAGCTATAAGGTCAGCTGCTCTTTTAGGAGCTAAAACTTCAACTCTATCTACCCCTGAAGCCAAAGCCGCCATAGTTGAAAGGGCTGGAGGACCGGAATAGAATTCCCCTCCTCCGATTACCAATAAAAATCCGAAACTATATTTATGAAAGTAGACACCTTCCGGTCTTAAAGGAAAAAGTTTCTTAAGAATTTTTTGATCTACTTGAATCATATATTTAATATTTGTTGGTTATTCTGCTATTTTAACACAAAATTTTTTGATTTTAAAACAAACCAATGGGAATATCTCCCATTGGAGTAATCAATCTATTCAATTTTTAATTTCGAGCGTAGCGAGAAATCAAGCTTGCTTATTTTTAAACGAAGTAAGAAAACAAGGTTCTTAAGCGAAGCGAAAGGTTCTTATTTTCTTCTTAAAAAAGCTGGAGTTTCCCAAAATTTTTCTTTTTCTAATATTTCCTTTTCTTCTTCTTCCATTTCCTTTCTGATTTGTAAAGCATTTTTCCTGACTTTAACGTCTTCTATTTGTTTAACAATAACAGGAATTTTTATTCTGCTTTTCTGAATAGGAGTTTCTTTCTTCTTAGATGGTATGTTAATTTTTTTATTTTTTTCGATATTCTTTTTCTTTTTTGGATTTTTCTTTATTTTTACAACTATCTTTTTTTGAATCGGTTTTTCAACTTCTTTTTCTTCGGATTTACTTTCTGGACTGATAATTGGTAGCACTTTGTTTTTTTTAACTAATGCTCGGGGAGTTCTGGCTGACGGAAACATCTTATTCTTACAACCTACTGCCATCAGTGTTGTTTTAATCACTCCCGAATATTTTTTGTCTTGGGCAATTCCAAATATTATTTTAGCTTCTTTATTTGATAATCCGGAAATAGTTTTTAATACCCTATTAACTTCGGTTAAAGTAAGATCCTTTTCTCCACCAATATTTAAAAGGATTCCATTAGCACCATTAATAGTATAAGGATACAAAGGATTATAAAGAATCTTTTCAATTAAATCTTTGGTGTTGTCTTTTTTATGGGAAATTGCCACTGTATTTAAATAAGCTAATTTACCACTGGTTCTTCTTCGACTAACAGTCTGGTCAGACAAAATTGTCTTAAAATCAGCAAAATCAATATTTATCAACCCGGGAGTGTAAATCATATCAATTAAACCTTCTAACCCTTCGGCCAAACTATTATTAATAATTGACAATGCGCTTTTCAACGGTGTCTTTTTATCAATTATCTGAAAAATTCTTTCATTGGGAATAACTGAAAAAATATCTACCTTTGATTTTAGTTTAGATAAAGATTGTCGGGCAATCTCCATTTTCTTTTCACCTTCAAACTTGAAAGGCAGAGTAAAAATACCGTAAGTGACATTACCCAATTCTTTAGATATTTTAGAAAAAATAGGAACTGCACCCGACCCGACTCCGCCACCTAATGAAGTAACGATAACGCAGAAATCATATCCAGTTAATAATTTTTTTATTTTTTCTTTATCAGCTATTGCCGCTTCTCGGCCTAATTCCGGATTCATACCAGTTCCTAATCCTTTAGTTAACTCCATGCCAAACTGAAAATGAAGCGTTTTTTTACTGGCAACTCTTAAAGCCCGGCTGTCGGTATCAGCTACGACAAAACTTATTCTTTTCATACGAGAGGCTAATTCCGAAACAATTGAACTTCCACCTCCGCCTAAACCAATCACTCTGATTTTTATCTTTTTTAATTGAGGAGGCCTTATCTTTACAGGAGCTTTACTGGCTATTTTTTTTGTTTTGTTTTTGACCATTAATTTAGTATAAATTACTAGTAATTTTTAAGCAAACTATTTTCGAATTCAATTATTTTAACATATTTTTCCACTTCTTGGGGATAGTTATGGAAATTTTATAAACATCTTGCTTGGTGGCTAATTTGAATTCCAAATCAGTTGCGCAGAGCATAATACTTTTGTCGGCTAAAGTGGTTTTAGCTCCGTATTTTACATCGCCGACAACTGGACAGCCGATTGAAGCTAATTGAGACCTAATTTGATGTGGCTTACCAGTCTTAAGATTAATTTTTAATAATGAATATTTTTTATTGGAATTAATTGTTTCGTATTCTAACTCTGCTTTTTCAAAACCCCTTTTCGGATCTTTAGACAAAACAACCCTGTTCCTCTCTTTATCTTTTTTTAAATAATCTATCAGAGTAGCTTGATTGTTTTTGGGCTTACCAATAACAATAACTTGGTATGTTTTTATTGTTTGGTGATTTCTGATTTGCTCAGATAGTCTGGAAGCGCCTTTACTGGTTTTGGCAAAAAGAACAATTCCTGAAACCGGCCTGTCTAATCGGTGTAAAAGCCCCAAAAAAACATTACCGGGTTTTTGATATTTTTCTCTCAAATACTCTTTGACTTCTTCCATTAAGGACGAATCGTTGCTTTTATCTCTTTGAGTCAAAATTCCAGTTGGCTTAAAAACTGCGATTAAATGATTATCTTCATATAATACTTTCAAATCCATATGATTATGACTCTAAAATATCTTCTACTCCTATTTCTTTTTTAATTTCCTCGAATTCGTTTTTGATTCCTTTTAATCTTTCCTGGCTTACTTTAATCAACTTAACCGCCTCTTTAACTTTATTCAATCCCTCTTCAACATCTATTTCATCCTGATTATCAAACCATTCGCTAATTTCCGATAAACGCTTTAAGTTATTATTTAGATTTTTTGAATTTATTTTTTCTTTAGCCATTTTTTTTATTATTATTTATTTTATCAACTTGAGAAATAATTACTCCGTCAGAGACCCTTAAGTTTATATTATCCCCTATTTTAAAATCTTTTGTTTTCCTGACTATTTTTCCGTTTATCATGGCAATACTGTAACCAAGAAGAAGCTGACGCTCGGGATTATTTAAATTGATTAATTTCTCAGCATACTTTAATTTTTGGTCAACTCTTAATAATAATTCTTCGAATCCGGATAAAGATTTATTTAATAAATTTTTCAATTCACGGCCGATATTCAATAAAGCATTGCGGGCGCTATCAAGTATTCGGCTTATCAGAGAACTTGCATTATTTAAAATTTCCTCATATTTATTAATAATATCTCTTTGGTATCTTTCTAATAGCCACTTGGCTTCATTCCAGGACTTATTGATAACGGGAGCTGCCGCAGTAGGTGTAGAAACTGCCAAATCAGCTGCCAAAGCAACTAACGGAACATCTTTGTCATGACCGATTGCCGCAATAACCGGAACTGGAAAATTAGCCACTTCTCTGACTAATAATTCATTATTAAAAGCCATCATTGATTCTAAAGATCCTCCCCCTCTCATTATTATTAAAACATCTATATCTTGTTTTTTAAATGTTTTAATAGATGCCAAAAGATCGGTCACTGCATCCTGACCTTCAACCCTGGAATCAATCATTTTGATTTGAAAATTATACTTCCCGATATTATTTAAAAAATCAGACAAAACAGCTCCTTGTTTTGACGTGATTAACCCAATTTTTTGAGCATAAACCGGAATAGGTCTTTTTTTCTCTTCAGCAAAAATTCCCTCTTCGGTTAATTTTTTCTTTAACTGTTCGTATTCTTTTTTTAAAGCCCCTTCTCCGGCCAATTCGATCGTTTGAGCTATAAAAGATAATCGACCTGATGGAGCATATATTTCAGGATTACCCGAAGCTATAATTTTAATTCCGACTTCTAATTTAATACCGTAAAGGCCGTAGTTATATTTCCAAATTATACAATTCATTACACTTCCATCAACCTCGTCTTTTAAAGAAAAATAGACGTGACCGGTTGGACCGATTTTTGCCTCACTCACCTCTCCAATAATTTTAGCTTGAGACCTCTTTAGTCCTATATTTAAAAGCTTAATGAATTCAGAAACAGAAAAAATCTTTTTATTATTTTCCATATTCATAATCAACTTATCTGTTTCCATTATCTTTGAGCAGAATCACAAATATCTTTAAAATCACAATAAGAACATTGCCAACCCGGAGTTGCTTTAAAATTACTCTTTTTTATTTCTTCGATTTCTTTGATTATTTTTTCTTTCTGTTGAGTTTTTTCTTTCTCATCTCCTAAAAAAGTGGCTCTATGTCCATTTTCCAAATAATAATAACTCAATTCTTTAGGCTTGATTTTCAAAACTTCTTCAGCAGCTATTTGATAAATTAATAATTGATCTTTGTCACTCACTTCTAATTTATCTTTCGTTTTTCCTGTTTTGTAATCAATAATTGCCACTCCGTCTTTTAAATCATCGATCCTGTCAATAACTCCGAATAAGGTATAATCGCCGATTTTCAAATTAAATGGCATTTCTAAAGCTAAAACATTATTAATCTTTAAAATTTTGGGCGGATTCTTTAGAAATTCGGCATAAAAATCTTTAATAATTCTTTTGCCTAATTTATAGTATTCTTCTTTTTGTTTTTTACTTTCATACCACTCGTCAATCCAATTCTTCTCATAAATTTCAATTAAATTGTCGAAACTAGCAAGCCCTTCCGGAGTTTTTACAGATGATAATTTTTTCTTATTTTGAAAGCCAAACAAATCGCTCTGTTTAGTTTTACCTTCTTCATTAACTTGCTTTAAAAAATCCTGTAAAGTAGCGTGCATTGTTTTTCCAAAAGAGAAAACAGCTTTCCCTCTGATTGGAACTTTTAGAATAAACCCGAACTTATATTGAAGCGGACATTTGGAAAAAGCCGCTAATTGGGAAAAGGAAAAATGATTTGGTAAATGACCTATATCTATTTTGGATTTTAATTTTTCTGAAGAATTATTCTTAGCCAATACTCCTTTTTCCTTAATTCCATATTGTGCGGTATCAACATAACCCATTTCAATTAAAAAACGGGATATTCTCTTTTTTCTAAGTCCGCCGTAATCTTGAGCTGACGTGAAATAAAGTTCTTTTTTTGCTCTAGTCATAGCCAAATAGCAAATTCTTCTTTCTTCCTGTAAATGAATATCGCCGGTTGGTTTAATGTCTTTTATCAATTCATCGGGTAATTCAATCAAATCTTTTCTTTCAATAGTATGAAATCTTTTATCAACCATATTTGCTAAAAAAACATATTTAAACTCCAAACCCTTAGCTCCATGAATCGTCATAACTTTAATCATGTCTGGTCCCTGTTCCGGGTCAAATTCAAGTTTTCCTTGTTCACCAGATTCTAATTCAAAATTTATTTCTTCCATAAAATTTCTTAAAGTCGGCTCAATCGTTGTTTCTTCAAAGGCTTTAATTCTTTTATAAAACTGATTAAGTAGATCAATTTGCTCCTTGTCTTCTTTGTCAGTCAAATATTTTAAATAGCCGGAATCCTCCAAAAAGGCAACTAGAATTTCTGACACTGCTTTCCCACGAGCCATAGCGCTATGCTTTTGAATTAAGCTCATTATAAAAGTTATTTTCTCTTGGGTTTTTAAAGAAATTCCCGAAATCAAAGAAATCTCTCCTATGGCTTCATAAAGAGACTTAGTTTTGTAATGACTGTATTGGGTGAGCTTAACTATATCTTCATATAAAATTTCCAAAAACGGCAGATTTAAAATTCTATAAACCGCCGGGCTTTCATGATAATTATCCAGAAGATTAAAATAGGCGATGATATTTAAAATAATTGGTTTTGAATAAAGCCCCCTTGAAGCTAAAAACTGATGAGGAAGCCCAGCCCTTTCTAACGCCCTAGTAAAAGCATTAGCTGCGTCATTGGCTCTAACTAAAATAACAAAATCGTTATAACTGGCTTCTTTATCTTTTTTAAGAATTTCTAAAATTTTATTAATTGTTTTTAAAACCTCTTCATCTATAGTTTTAGCGTGAATGTGTTCAACGATTCCTTGTTCTTTGGTTTCAGCAATAAGCTTTTTATTAATTTTATTAATATATTCCAAACGGTCAGGATCATTGGCTTTTATAAATTTATAGGATAAATCCAAAATATTTTGAGTAGAACGATAATTTCTTACCAATGACACTTGTTTGGCATCAGGAAAATCTTTTTTAAATTGAATAATATTGCTATAAGATGCTCCTCTCCACCTATAGATAGAATTGTGGACCACTATTCCGTTAGCTATAAAATTATGTGTTCTATTAATTTCCAAATCATATACTTTTATTTTTTTATCAACTTCTTTGATTGAAATTATTTTATCGTAAATTATTTCGGCGCCTTTTTTTACTGGAAGATAATGCCCTAAAACTAAATTTTTTGCAGGCATAATCAAAGACATATAATTTCGCGTATTGTTTGAAGCCTTACTATACTTACTTGCAACATTAAATTTATATTCTATAAATCCGCCTGTAATTTTTTCTATTACTCTTGCCTTTTCTTCAAGATATTTTATATTATCTCCCTCTATGTTTAATTTCATTCCCTTCTTCGCTTTATGAAGAATATATCCTGCTGTTTCCAGCTTCTTAATAATTTGCTTATCTGATGTTTCTAAATAAAGCCTATGTCTTATTAAGCCATTCAGAAGTAAAGTTTTACCGCTTCTAACATGGTCTTTGCTTCGATAATTCCTATAACACATTTGTAAATTGATAATTATCCTAACGCTTCTTCCACGATTAACAGCATCTAGGCAATAATGGGGCGAGTCTATCTCAATATTTAAATCTTGAGCTAATCTCTGTATATTATTTTCAACATCAATTTCTTTATATAATTTAACCAATACATCTTCTTTAATCACAATATTTTCTCTGCTCTTAAAGCAGCTTGTAGGTATTCCATACTTCAATGACCATAATGTTTCATGATATCTGGCTTCAGAATCGCTATTAAAAGCTCTTATCGCTAAAATCTTATCTGCTGAACGTTCTAATCTAAGCCGCAGAATTAAATCATCGGTTACCCCTATTCTCCACCCCAAATTCTTTCTAAACATTAAATAAACATAATGATAACCTTGTTGAGCAGTTCTTGGAACGCAACAAAACATTTTATGATTATCTGTCACGCTTACCGAATAACCATTTTCTGTTTTAACAGTTAATATTTTTGCCTCCTTGTTTCTGATAAAAACATTTTTTACTTTCGCAACCCCTACATGACCCTTTCCAATTGCTGTCAATACATCACTACCAATTTTAATGTTTTTTATCTTCTTGTTTATTATCTTCCCTTTTTCAAAAACCTCTATTTCGGAATTACCCGGCAAACATTGATCATCGTCAGCGCAGACAGTCAGATTATTATTCGGCTGCGCTAAAACCTTTATTAGTTCATATTGGGCCCAATTGGTATCTTGAAATTCATCAACTAAAATATATTTAAATTTTTCTTGGTATTTTTTTAAAATCAACGGTCTTTGCTTAAATAACTTTAAACAATAGTTATTAAATCGCCAAAATCTAAAGAGCTGTTTTCTAAAAGCAGATTTTGATAAATATGATAAGCATTGGCAACTTCTTTTAATCTTTCTGATTCCTGATTTTCGGGTAAATCGCTTAAATTGGTCTTTAATTTGTCAGCATATTCCAAATAACGTTCCGGATAAACTTCCTGGTCTTTGCAATGAGAAAAATGAGAAATCAAAGCCTGAATAAACTTAGTCGGATTACCTAACGGTTTATAATAATTAAGATTAAATTTGTCTAAATTTTGGCGTATTAAAAGCCAACTGGCTGTCTGGTCTAAAATTTTAAAATCAGCCGGAAGACCGATGTCTAAAGCATGGTCCCTTAACACTCTTTCGCAAAAAGAATGAAAAGTTGAAACCCATAAATCAACATAGCCGTAGGATAAAAGTTTATCAATTCTTTCTTCCATTTCTTCAGCTGCTTTCTCAGTAAAGGTAACAGCTAAAATTTCTTCTGTTGTGGCTTTTTCTTTTTCAATTAAATAAACAATCCTTTGGGTAATAACCGTTGTTTTTCCGGTTCCAGCTCCAGCCACAATTAAAAGCGGACCATCTCCGTGCATAACCGCTTCTTTTTGCTCTTTGTTAAGTTTTTCTAAATCTAAAGTCATTGTTTTATCCTAACAAAAAATCGCCTTTGCCGAAAGGTTCAAATTTTAGTAGATTTATATCTTTTCATTAAAAGAGAATTTGAAATGACACTTATTGAAGAAAAAGCCATAGCAGCTGCGGCAATCGTCGGACTTAAAAGCCAACCAGTAAATGGATATAAAATTCCGGCGGCCACAGGAATACCTATAATATTATAAAAGAAAGCCCAGAAAAGATTTTGTTTGATTTTTTTTAAAGTATATTTACTTAAATCAATTGCCGTTATCAAATCTCTTAAATCGTCTTTAATTAAAACTATTTCCCCGGTTTCCATTGCCACATCCGTACCAGAACCCAAAGCAATACCTAAATCAGATTGAGCCAAAGCTGGCGCATCATTAATACCATCGCCCACCATCGCCACGACATTTCCTTCACTTTGTAATTTTTTAATCTCAGCTGATTTTTCTTGTGGCAATACCTCGGCCAAGACTCTGTCTATACCAACCTGTTGGGCAATGGCTTGTCCAACTCTTTTATTATCTCCTGTGATTATCGCAACCTTTTTCCCCATTCTATGAAGCATCTCAACTGCTTCTTTTGAATAATCTTTAAGAGTGTCAGCCACCGCAATAATGCCAATAATATCCTTATCTTGTGCTAAAATTATTGCTGTTTTACCTTGATTTTCTAAGGTAATCATTTTTTCTTCTATAGAGTTCGGATCAATTTTATTATCATCCATCAGTTTTCTTGTCCCGAAAAGTATTTTTTTATTTTCCAAGTCAGCTGAAACGCCGTAACCGGGTATGGCTTGAAAATTTTTTACTTCTGATAAATTAACTTTTTCCTCTTTCGCCTTATTAATAATTGCTTGGGCTAAAGGGTGTTCAGAATTTTTTTCCACCGACGCGGAGATTTGCAAAATAGATTTTTCACTAATTTTATTTTTAACTTGAATGATATCAGTAACGCTTGGCTCGCCTCGAGTTAATGTCCCAGTCTTGTCAAAGATAACGATATTTACATCTCTGGCAATTTCCAAAGCCTTACCGCTTTTAATTAAAATGCCATTTTGGGCCGCTAAACCAGTACCCATCATCACAGCGGTTGGT
The DNA here is from genome assembly GCA_018813025.1 of Patescibacteria group bacterium. Lineage (GTDB taxonomy): Bacteria > Patescibacteriota > Minisyncoccia > Minisyncoccales > DG-74-3 > JAHJCL01. Next base: position 28,336 of record JAHJCL010000037.1, on the reverse strand, counting down.
GTTGCCAGACCTAAAGCACAAGGGCAGGCGATAATTAAAACAGCGACAAAAACTGATAAAGCAAAAGTAAGGGGTTGGCCCAATAAAAGCCAAATAGCAAAAGACAAAATAGCAATACCAATTACGGACGGAACAAAATAAAAAGAAACTTTATCAGCCAAAAGTTGAATTGGCGCTTTAGAACCCATTGCTTCCTCAACTATTTTTATAATCTGAGCCAACATCGTGTCTTTACCGACTCGGGTTGCTTTAAATTTTAAAACGCCTGTTTTGTTAATGGTCGCGCCGATTACTTCATCGCCTTTTTTCTTTTCCACTGGAATGCTTTCTCCGGTAATCGCTTTTTCATCAACTCCGGAATAGCCGTCAATGACAATTCCGTCTACTGGAATTTTCTCGCCGGGCTTAACTAAAATAATATTCCCTACTTTTACTTCAGTAATGGGAATTTTTATCATTTCGCCGTCTTTGACAATAGTGGCTTCTTTTGGTTGGAGACCAATCAATTTTTTAATAGCTTCACTTGTTTTTCCTTTAGTCATCGCTTCCAGATATTTACCCAAAGAAATGAAAACTAAAATCAAAGCCGCACTCTCATAATAAAGATGCGCTTCGATTTTTGTTCCCGAAAACATCAAAACTGAGATGGTTAAACTATAAAAATAAGCAACTGCTGTTCCAATAAAAATTAGAGTATCCATATTTGGAGACAAGTGTAATAATTTTTTAAAGCCAGATGTCCAGATATTAAAACAAGAAGCGATAACTGTCGTCGCAAAAACAAGCTGGATAATAGTCCCATAATTTTCAAAGATTGTTGGCATTGACAATCCAATCATTTCGCCCATCACCATATAAATAATAGGAAGGCTAAAAATTAAAGCAAAAATAAACCGTTGTTTTAATTTACTGACTTCTTGTGTCTTTGCTTTTTTATGATGGTCATGCATTTCTTCCTCAACTGTTTCTTCCGTTGTTTTATACCCCAATCCTTCAATGATTTTTTTAATTCTGGTAATACTTATCTTAATAGAGTCAAATTCCAAATAAAGTTTTTTGGTAGCAAAATTAACATTGGCGGATTTAATCCCTTCCTCTTTTTGAAGAGCATTTTCAATAATAGCCGCGCATGAAGCGCAGTCCATTCCCAAAATTTTTATTGTTGTTTTTTTAAACATAACTACCAATTAGTTATAATTGACGCTTTGTAAGTGTTGAATACATCTAAGGTAAGAATTTTATCTGCGACTGGCTGATTGGTATTATAACTAATATTAAATAAGTCTGGAGTATTAAATCTAATACTTAAAACTCCTTCTACTTTTTTTAATTCATCACTGATAAGCGGCGCATGTCCGGGGCAAGGAATAGCAACTTTAATCGTTATTGAGGATGTCTCTATATTGCTAACAACACCTTGTTTATTTTGATTAAAATTGGCGGTTGCTGGAAATATGAAATTGAAAAACAACCAATTAACAGAAATGGTTAGAGTGTAAAGGACTAGGAGATATCTCCATTTTTTCTTCATCCCGACCAAAGATAAAAAATTATTCCTTTTTAAATAAATTACAGCGGAAATGGTGGCAAAAACTAAAGACATTCCTATTAAAAGATTAAATAAGTAGGGAATAAGCAATATTTTCTTGAAAAACAAACTGGCTGTTGTTGCTCCAATGATTGAAAAAATAATAAAAGCAATACAAAAAGTGTGAGGTAAAATTCCATACAAAATTCCGGTCAAAAGTCCTGCTTTTTCCGGCTTGGAAGATTTTGGTTCGCAACAATCTTTTGAAACATTTGAATTATTCATTTTTTTTAGAATCATTACGAGAATAATAATCTCCGATTGCTTTCTTTAAAGCGTTAGCTGCTAAGACAGAACAATGAACTTTAATCGGAGGAAGTCCGCCCAATGATTTAATAATTTTTTTATTATCAATTTTTAATGCCTCTTTTAGGGTTTTACCTTTGGCTATCTGAGTAAGAATACTGCTGGTGGCGATTGCGGCAACACAACCAAAAGTTTCAAATTTAATATCTTTAACAATCTCCTCCCCTTTTTTATTTTTAGCAACCTTAATATAAAGTTTCATTACATCCCCGCAAACCGGATTGCCAACCTCACCGACACCGTCAGGATTTTTTATTTGCCCGTAATTTTTAGGATTTTTAAAACATTTAACCACTTTTTGATTATAAGAACCCGCCTTAGAAATAATTTTAGTCATTTTTTTTAAAAGGAGAAATTTTCCTTAATTTTTTAATAATCAGAGGCAAAACCTTTAGAAAATAATTAATATCTTTTTTAGTTGTCCATCTTCCCAAACTCACCCTTAAAGAACCATGGGCTTGTTCGTGTTTTAAACCTGTTGCCAAAAGCACATGACTTGGCTCCAGTTTGGCTGAAGAACAGGCCGAACCGGTTGAAACAGCAATTCCCAATAAATCAAGTTGTATAACTATTGACTCCCCTTCTATAAAATCAAATCGGAAATTGGCGTTATTGGGTAATCTTTTTTTAGGATGACCGTTTAAATAAGAATTGGGTATTTTCTTTAAAACTACGCTTATTAATTTATCTCTTAATTTAATCATTTTTTTACCTTCTTTCTGTATTTCTTTTTGGCAAATCCGACAAGCTTGAGCAAAACCAACAATACCGCTGACATTAATGGTGGAAGATCTTAATCTTAATTCCTGTCCGCCACCGTGTAAAATCGGCTCTATTTTCGTTCCTTCTTTTACAAACAAACAAGCTATTCCCTTAGGTCCATACATTTTATGAGAAGAGGCAGATAATAAATCAATATTCATTTTCTTAACATCAATAGGAATCTTCCCAAAACTTTGAGAAGCATCTGTATGAAAACAGACTCCCTTTTCTCTACAGATTTTTCCGATTTGTTCAATTGGTTGAATTGTTCCTATTTCATTTGAACCGTGAATTATTGAAACTAAAATTGTTTCTTTTTTTATAGATTTTTTAATGTCTTCCGGATTAATAAGACCATATTGGTCAACCGGAAGTTTGGTTATTTCAAACCCCTGTTTCTCCAACCACTTAGAACTTTCTATTATACAGTCATGTTCAATGGAAGAAATAATAATATGTTTTCCTTTAGATTTATTAGCAAAAGCAATTCCTTTTAAAGCCAGATTATTGCTTTCCGTAGCTGAACCGGTAAAAACAATTTCGTTTGGCTCGGCTTTCATTAAATCAGCAACTACTATTCTGCTTTCTTCTAAAACTTGTTGAGCTTCTTGGCCGAAGCTATGCAAAGACATAGTATTACCGAATTTTTTAGAAAAGAAAGGAAGCATTGCCTTGACCACGCGAGGATCAACTGGTGTGGTTGAAGCATAATCTAAATATATATTTTTAGACATAATATTTTGTTATTTAATCAAATCCTCTAAAGTAAGCGAATCCAAAGCCGAATTCAAAGAATCCTGGATTTTCTTCCAAAAGCTTTTGGTAAGGCATTCTCTTTCTCTTGTGCATTTACATCCTTTTTGACCGGAAATACATTTTACCAGAACAATATCTCCTTCCAACACTCTGACAATCTCCCCTATCCTAATTTTTGATGGGTTTTTGGCTAGAAAATATCCGCCTTGAACTCCTTTTTTAGATTTAATCAAACTTGATTTTTCCAATTTTGAAATTATCTTTTCCAAATAATCAAAAGGAATATCTTCACTTTTAGAAATTGTTTTTATGGAAGATATTTGTTTTGGAAATTTAGCTAAATAAACCATTGCCCTAAGCCCATATTGAGATTTGGTAGATATTTTAATCATAAAAACCGACTAATATTGTCGGTTTTAGTATAGCAAACCCAATTCCCCCGTCAATAGTTAGATCTAGTCTAGTAATATTTAGTGTTGAGGAACTTGGACCCGCCCTCGTATATTCGCCCTACTGACTATTTTGAATTAATTAAATATAACTTTTTTTCTCGACGCCAGCCTTTAATTTCTGTCTCGCGTCCACGCGCCTCTTTTAATATTTTAAATTCTTCCGAATATCTTAATATTACCGGCCTACGAATTTTAGTATAATGCGCTCCCCCTTTCGATTCATTGTGTTGTTTGAGCCGTTTCAATAAATCATTAGTACATCCGACATATAATGATTGATCTGCGCATTCAACGATATAAATATAAAATTTCATAGTATCTTCGACGTCATTTTCTACACGCGACTTTTTTTATTCGCATTAGTTTGGATTTTCTTTTTAGCAATTTCCATGGCTATATGGCGAGGATTTCTTTTTTTTCTTAAACTTTCTTGCAAAACGATTTCAGTTGTCTTTTTTATTTTTTTTTCTACTGTATTAAACATCTTTTTTATATTATGACCACAATGTTCAGAGTAAGAAGAAATAACTCCTCCTGCGTTAGCTATACAGTCAGGCACTATTAATATACCTTTACTTAAAAGCTCATCTTCAACACGCTCTTCCATGGGAATATTGGCTGCTTCAACAATTATCTTTGCCTTTATGTATTTCTTATTATTATCATTAATAACATCCGTCACAGAAGCCGGAATCATAATATCTACCGGAATTTTCCAAAAATCTTCCGGTTTAATCTTTTTGGCTTTACCGGAATAATGACTTAAATCTTTCTTATTCTTGATTAATTTTTTAATAATTTCTTCTTCAAGAGAATCTTTTAAATAAATAGAAGTATTCTTATCGGCCAAAGCCACAACTTTTGCTCCCATCTCGGTTAAAAACTTATAAGCGAAAGTTCCAACATTCCCGAAACCATGAATAGAAACTGTAGCATTTTTTATATCCAGACCGATTATTTTTGCGGCTACTTTAGCGGCCTGGACAACGCCAAAGCCAGTACTCCCAAATTCGTGAGGAATGCCACACTTTTTACATTTTTTATATTCCATACAAATATTGGCTGGTTTTCCAGTAGCAGATCTAAACATACCAGTCGCCTCAACAAACCATTGCATTTCTTTTTCTCCGGTATTAATATCCGGAGCGGCAATATATTTTTTAAGAAGAAATGGTTTTATGGCACGGGCAAAACTCTGTATAAATTGTTTTTTAAGATTATTTGACCCTCCTTTCCATTTAATGCCGGCCTTAGCTCCGCCAAAAGGAATGCCAGCTAAAGCGTTTTTCCATGTCATTATTTTAGCCAATCGAGCCACTTCTTCTACGGTGACATCGGAGGTCATTCTTATTCCACCCTTGCCGGGACCTAAAACCGTATTATCAATTACTAAAAAACCTTCCATACCTATTTTATTATCATAAACTTCAATAATATATTCCGGTTTCGTTTGATCCCCTATTTTTTTTATTTGCGCCATGTAAATAAGTTCTTATTAATTATACCTGTATTTTAACGCGGCTCTGCGTTCGAATCCAAACAACACAATATATCTATTTTTACGGAAAGAACCAGTAAAAATTATATTAGTTGCGGGACCTGGACTCGAACCAAGATAACATCCTTCAGAGGGATGTGTCCTACCATTAGACGATCCCGCAATGGTTAGCGTTAGATTAAACTTTCAAATGTTTTCTAATCGCAATAAAGCTGGAAATAAGACCTAAAAATATACCAGCTCCCAATTGAATTAAAATAATACTTAAAAGATTACCAGTAAAGTATTCCCAAACATTTAAATCAGAAAATAAATTGCTGACATTGGGGCTTAAAAGCCAACATCCTGAGATAAAAATAACAAAAGCAATAAGAGCGGAAACAGCACCGGCAATCATACCTTGAACTAAAAACGGTCCCCTGATAAACCAATTGGAAGCACCAACCAATCTTTGAACCTGAATTTCTTCTCTAAGATTATAAATTGCCAATCTGGTAGTGTTTAAAACAACTAAAAATGAGAAAAAGACCAACAAAATAGACAAACCAATTCCAACCCGTTTGAAAGAATCAGCCAAATTAAAAATTCTTTCTATTACCGGCTTTTTCTCGTAATAATCAACTTTCTGGATTGAATCACCAAAATCTCCTGTTTCCAAAAATTGAGCTATTTGTCCGTATTCAGTTGGGTCAGTTGCTTTGATATTGATAGAAGCCAAAAAAGGATTAACTCCTACCTCTGCCAAAGATTGCATTAAAACTTCTTCTTGCTCATGCCTTTCAGTAAAATCTTGCAAAGCTTGGTCTTTGGAAATGTATTGAATATTCTCAGCATCGGAAATATCCAATAATTCATCCCTCACTTCCATAATTTTGTTTTCAACAATATCATCTTTGAAATAGACTGAAATATCAATTTTTTCTTCTATTTTCTGAATTAGAAACTGACTCACGCCTTTTAAAAGAAAAATCGAGGTTATTAAAGAAACAGTCAAAACTAAAACAAAAATAGTTGTGGCTGTCACTCCCCAATCATAAGATAAACTTTTCCATCCTAATTTAAATATTCTTTTTAGAGAAGTAATCATAATTTATTAAAGAATAAAACGTCCTTTTTTTTCATCTCTGACCAATTTTCCTTGGTCTAACGTAACTACTCTTTTACCTAAAGAATTAACGATTTCTTTATTGTGGGTAGCTAAAATAATAGTAGTACCCATTTCATTAATTTTCAATAACAAATGAATAATATCAGAAGCATTATAGGGATCTAAGTTGCCAGTTGGCTCATCGGCTAAAATTACTTCCGGCCGATGAATTAAAGCGCGGGCAATGGCTGTTCTTTGACGCTCTCCGGCAGAAAGTTCATTCGGATAATGATGCGATCTCTCGGTTAAACCGACAATATCTAAAACCTTAGGAACATCTCTTAAAATCTCTTCGTCGCTTTTGCCCAACACTTCCATAATATAGACAACGTTTTCGTAAGCGGTTTTTGAATCTAACAACTTATAATCCTGGAATACTGCCCCAATCTTTTTTCTGTGCTGACAAATATCTTCCGGTGTAATATCACAAATGTCCTGATTATTAAAAAGAATCCTGCCTTGTGTCGGCTTCTCACTGGCTAAAAATAATTTTAAAAGGGTTGTTTTACCAGCCCCTGATTTTCCGACGATTGAAATAAATTCTTTTTTTTCTATTTCAAAAGAAACATCCTTTAAAGCAATCGCCTCCGGAGAATAAATTTTAGTAATATTTTCGAACTTTATCACGATTTAATGTTTAATTTCAGCTTTAATAAATTCATCTAATTCTCCGTCTAAAACGCCATTAGTGTTAGAAGTTTCAACATTAGTTCTTAAATCTTTAACCATTTGATAAGGATGGAGGACGTAAGAACGAATCTGATTACCCCAACTGGCGTCAATTTTCTCTCCTTTTACCTGTTTTAATTCTTTGTTTTTTTTCACTTGTTCTAATTGATATAATTTAGCAATTAAAACTTTCATTACTTTTTGTCTATTCGCAAATTGTATTCTTTCTGACTGACAACTGACTACAATTCCGGTTGGTAAATGGGTGATTCTGATAGCTGTTTCTCTTTCATTAACATTCTGTCCACCAGGTCCGGAAGACCGATAAGTGTCTACTTTAATCTCATCCGGCTTAATCTCAATTTCAGGAACATCTTTATTGGAAATATCCGGCAAGACCTCCACTAAAGCAAATGAGGTATGACGCAGGCTTTGCGAAGAAAATGGAGAAATCCTTACTAATCGATGAACTCCTGTTTCTTTTCTTAAAAAACCGTAAGCGAATTTTCCTTGTATCTCCATAGTTACTGATTTTAAACCGATTCTCCCTTCCGGACCTCCAGCTTCACCGTATGATTGATCAAGTATTTTAATCTTATAGCCATTTCTTTGACAATATTTTTCATACATTCTTAAAAGCATAGTTGTCCAATCTTGAGCATCGCGACCACCCACTCCGGCAAAAATTGATAAAAGTGCATTTTTTTTATCGTATTTTCCTGAAAGGAAAACTTGGATTTCTTTTTCATTCAATTTCTTTCCTAACCTGTCTATTTCTTTTTCCAATTCCTCTTCTTTTAACTCTTCAGATAAAACAATTAAATCGTCTAAATCATTTTTCAGTTTATCAAAATCGACTATTTCCTCTTTAATCTGGCTTAATTCGTAACTAATCTGTGTTGCCGATTCTTTGTTCTGCCAAAAATCAATTTCTTGGACTTTTAGTTCTAATTCTTTTTCTTTTTGTCTTTTCTTATCTAACTCAAAGACAGTCCCCTAAAAAGAGGATTCTATTTTGTAAATCTTCGATTGTCTCTTGAATAATTTTCATAAAATAATTTTTAGAAGCTCTTGAGCCGAGGAGAGGAATCGAACCTCCAACCTACAGTTTACGACACTGTCGCTCTGCCAGTTGAGCTACCCCGGCAAAAAATAATTTTCTTTTGACTCAATTTTATCATAAAAAGTCTGTTTTACAACCAAGAACTCCGTTTAGCAGAGATTTTATGTAACCTTTGAGCGGGTAACGGGAGTCGAACCCGTGACCTATCCTTGGGAAGGACATATTTTACCACTAAACTATACCCGCGAAAAAATAAAAGTAAGGGGCTATTCTACCGCTGAATTACTTTCGTAAAAAAATTATTAATATCTTCTAACAGACTTTGAAAAAAACCTTGATTGTTTTTTTGGTTATCTTCTCCATTTGAATCTGTGGGTGGTAAGACAACCACTGGATTCTCTCCGTCTTTGACAAAACCTTGTTCTCTGGCTTTCTCTTCCCAATAAGTATCTTGATCCGCTTTAGAAATATTACTTTCTAAATTAGTTTTACTTTCCTGTAATTTTTGGATCTGCTCCTCTAATGCCTTAATTTCGTCAATCATTAATGACCTCTTTTGGGTAATCCTAATATTAGAAATTATTAAAAAGGCTAAAGAACCCAGAATCAAAATAATAAAAAAAATAAAAGAAAAATCAATACGGGAAGAGTTTTTTATTTTCTGTTTTTTTGCTATCATAAGGATTATATAATTATATAAATCTATTTATGAAACATTCTTCACAAAAACCTTTTTTTAAAGCTCTCTGGATTTTTTTAGTATCTTTAGTGGCCATCAGCACTATTTTAATGATGATTGCTCCTCTATTTTAGTCCTCTTAATTCTTAATTTCAAGTTCTAAACATTTCCAAAAATACTTTAGGCGGAACCTGAACTCTTCCTTTTTCCTTCAATTCTTTTTTACCTTTTTTCTGCTTATCCCAAAGCTTTCTCTTTCTGGTGATATCTCCTCCATACAAAGGAGCTGTCACGTCTTTTCTTTTGGCTTTAATCGTCTCCCTGGCAATAATTTTATTTTTAACAACTGCCTGCAAGGCAACCGAAAATAATTGGGCAGGCATCACTTCCTTTAACTTTTTGGTCATTTTCTTTCCTTCCTCAACAGCATCGTTTTCATGAACTATTTTAGAAAATGCCTCTTCCGAATCGCCAGCAATAAAAATCTCTAATTTAACTAAATCCCCTTTCTTGTAACCGATAAATTGATAGCTCATTGAAGCAAACCCCTGCGTCAATCCTTTTAGTCGGTCGTAAAAATCAATAACAATTTCTCTTAAAGGAACTTCATATTTCAAAAGCAATCTATTTGATGATAAATATTTCGTCTCTAAATAAATTCCACCGGCTTGGGTTAATAAATCTAAAACCAATCCTAAATATTCTTGAGGAGTAATAACTTCTATGTTAACCCATGGCTCTTGCACCTCTTTAATAAATGTTGGGTCCGGCCAATCGCTGGCTGAATAAATTATTTCTTCTTCATTTTTTTGATTAAGGATTTTGTAAGAAACTTGTGGTTGAGAAATAACCAAATGCATTCCAAACTCACGACGCAACCTTTCCGAAGTAATTTCAATGTGTAATGACCCTAAAAATCCGCAACGAAAACCACGACCTAATGCCTTTTTAGCTTCCGGTTCAAAACTCAAGGAAGCGTCATTAAGTTTTAATTGAGCTAAAGCTTTTTTTAAAAGATCGAAATCATCGGTATTCTCCGGATAAAAACTGGCGAAAACAACTGGCTGTGGCTCTTTATAACCAGCTAAAGGAACTGGTAATTCGGCTTTTTGGATTTTTAGTTTAGCATCAATAATAGTATCACCAACATGAATTTTTCCTGGCTCTTTAATCCCAGTGGCTAAATAGCCAATTTCTCCTGCGCTCAAGCTTTCTATCGGCTTTAAATCAGGGCTAAAAAATCCAACTTCCTTTGTATCTCCTAAAACATTTGAAGCCATTAAATAGAATTTATCGCCTCTTTTGATTTCTCCGTCAAAAACTCTGATATAAGCCAAAATTCCTTTAAATGGATCGAATTTGGAATCAAAAATTAAAGCTTTAAACGGTTTTTCCTTATCACCCCCAGGCGAAGGAACTTTAATAACCTCTTCTAATAATTTATCAACGTTAGTTCCTTTTTTACCCGAGATAAGAAAAACTTCCTCTTTGGTAATACCCAATAATTGGGCCAATTCCTGTCTAGATTGCTCGACTTGAGATTGAGGTAAATCAATTTTATTGATAGCTGGTATAATTTTTAAATTCTGTTTTTGAGCTAATTCAAGATTATAGATTGTCTGGGCCTGAATTCCTTTGGTGGCATCAACTAATAAAATCGCTCCTTCAACGGCAACCAATGACCGGGAAACTTCATAAGTAAAATCAACATGCCCAGGCGTGTCTATAAGATTTAAAATATAGGACTGACCGTTCAAAGAGTAATTCATTTTGACCGGCTGCATTTTAATAGTAATCCCTTTTTCTTGTTCTAAATCCATTGCATCCAAGAAACAAGATTTCATTTTTTCTTTAGGAACGGTATTGGTCAATTCTAAAAACCTATCGGCTAAGGTAGATTTTCCGTGATCAATATGGGCTATTATTACGAAGTTTCTAAACTGTTTCATATTTTTTCTTTAAAAAGAAGAAAGATAAACAAAACTGAAAAATATCTGAAAGGACGAAAGCTAGAACCAATCCCAAAACCTTAATATCGCCACTATCTTTTAATAAAGAAATAAAGAAAAGACTTAAAGTAATATTTAAGATAACAGTTAGAACGGCAATAAAAGCCGGGGTTTTAGTATCTTTTAAAGCAAAAAATACTCTTAACATTAAGGGAATAGTTGTGCTAGCCCATAAACTTAAACAGAACAATCCCAACCCGGCTGCAGTCAATTGGGCTGATGTTTGAGAAAATTGGCCGTGTTGCAAAATTAAATTAACTATTTGACCTCTGAAGATAAATATAAAAAGACTGATAGGAATTATTAAAAGAATAATTTTATTAAAAATTGACCTAAATTTTTTAAAAAGCTCGGGTTTATCTTCCTTAGATTGAAGCTTGGCAAACGCAGGAAAAGCGGCAGTAGCAAAAGAAATACCGATAATTCCAATAGGCAAAGATTGGAGATTGTTGGCAAAGTTGAAAATAGCAATTGAACCTTGGTTAAGAGTTGAAGCCAGTGCAGTTATGAAAATTAAATTAATTTGCTGACTGGCTATACCTAAAATTCGAGGTAGCATTAACTTAAATGTTTGGATAATTCCTGGTTCTTTAATGTCTAAACTGAACCAATATCTGAATCCGGAATTAACTACTGACGGAACTTGAACTAAAAAATGTAAAAATGCTCCCAAAACCACGCCAAGAGAAATTCCAAAAACTCCGAATTGGGGAGTTAAAAATAATATTCCTAAAATTATTCCTAAATTATATAAAATAGGACAAAGACCGAAAACTAAAAACTTTTTAAAATAGTTTAAAATTCCGGAAAAAATATTAGATAATCCTAAAAAAATCGGGCTCAAAAGCATCAAACGAGTCAGATTAACGCATTCTCTTTGAGCCTCTAGAGAAAAACCGGGAGCGGTTAATTTTAAAATCCAAGGAGCAAAAATAAAAAGAATAATTGATACTATAATTAAAAAAAGTAAAAAAACATTGATTAAATTAGAAGTGAAGTGCCAGGCTTTTTCTTTATCTGTTTCGTAATACTGGGAAAAAATTGGCAGAAAAGAAACAATAACTCCTCCAACAATGAAAATGTTAAAAATAAAATCAGGAATCCTAAAGGCAGCCAAATAAATATCAAGCTCTAAACCAGCTCCAAATTTATCAGCTAATAACCATTCCCGAGCTAAACCTAATAAACGGCTAAGGAAAGTTGAAAAAGCCAAAATAATTGCTCCTTGAGTAATTGTCCTTGTTTGAAAATTTAAAAGACTCGCCATATAAAGCTATTTTAAGTCAATTCTTCTCTTTAATCAATCTTTGATAAATCGATAACAAAAGAACACCAATAATGGTGTTCTTTATTGCTCAAGTAGACAATAAGCCGAATTCTGTCTAATCCCGGTATAAATGGGACGAGGCAATTATCTATCTTAGTCCCGCAATTACTTGCGGGATCATGCGAGCTACTTGTCATTTAGGCAAATCCGGAGATTGTCTAAATGTTTGCTCTTGCACCCGATAAGGATTTAGCCGTTTCATTTCCGAAATTACTTTCGGAACTCACCCTCCTTTACATAAAGTTTTGAAGGGTGTTCTTTAGCTTTCGCTTCAGAACGTCTCTGTTCGCACCTCGAGGATTTCTCCCGGCGGCTGTTAGCCGTTATCTTTTTTGATCCCGTAAAACGGGAAAATGGTGTTCGGACTTTCCTCCCCTTTATAGTAAACTATTAAGAGGCAATTGCCCTGTCTGCTTGAGCAACTATATTATACAAGAACCTAAACTTTAGTCAACTATATTAACAAATCAACCTAATTTTTATAATAGGCTTAGCCTATCAATTAGAGAAGTTTTTGATTGCGCACCTCCCTATCTAATGCCTCATTAACTAACCTGTCAGCCTCCTGATTTTTCTCACGGACAATCAATTTAAATTTTATTTTTTTAAAATCTAATTTTAGATTCCAGACGGTCAAAAATAAATTCTGAATTTTCGAATCCAAAATTTTATATTCTCCATTAAGTTGTTTAACTAATAATTCCGAATCTGACTTCAATTCAATTTCTGAAGTTTCAGCTATGTTTTTACCAAAAAGTTGTTTAAACTTTTTTAAAGCAAAAATAACCGCTCCGTATTCAGCTTCATTATTAGTTAAACCATTGCCTAAAAACTCACCGTATTCTTTGATGATTTGGTCCTTTCCGTTTAAAAAAACTATTCCGGCTGCGGCTGGTCCGGGATTTCCACGAGAACCGCCGTCAGTATATATTGTTATTTTTTTCATCTTTTAAAATATTTTATTAAACAATTTTTAAAATTTTCTAAGTTCTTTGTTTCAATTCTGAATCCGGCAGCCAGAGCGTGACCACCATAAGTTTTTAATAAATCTTCACAACTTGTCATTGCTTTGACTGCATCCACTCCCGATGGCATCCTGACCGCTCCAGGACATTCTTTATCTCCTTTGTGGAATAAAAATACCGGCTTACCATATTTGTTACACGCTCTAGACGCTGATGGCCCCAATAAAATCAATGGCCAGTTAGCATCTCCATCAAAAACAATTAAATCTGAATTATCAATTCTTTTCTCTATTTCTTCAAATATTTTTTTTATTTCCTGCCTACGATATTCAGATTTTTTTACTAATAATTGCACCATATTTTTAGCTTTAGTGAGATTTTTTTCACTCAACAGAACATAAGCTTCATTTAAGTGTTTTATTGTTTGTCCGGCATTCAAAATAGAAACAAGTTTCTGACGGATTTCTTGACTATCCCAATTCTCAAATTTAGTAATGTCTATTAAGGCTATTAATCCTGGTCTTTGAGTGAAATTCAAAGCTAATGAACCTTCTTTAATAAATTTTTCGTTGTCGGCTTCAATAATCATCATATCGGAAATTGTTGCTAAAACTACTATTTCTAAAAATCTTTCCGGATTGAAGTGTTGATTAGCTAATGAAAAAAGAAGCTTGGAAAGCTTATAAGTTAAACCTGCATTAGCCAATTCTTTAAAAGGATACTTGTCTCCTTTTTGTTTTGGCGCGCAAATAATTGACGCTTTTGGCACTTGAGATAAAACTTTATGATGATCAATAATAATCACCTCAAAACCCATTTTTTTAGCTGTTTCTACTTCACTAATATTACCTATTCCGCAGTCTAAAGTAATCAACAAAGCCGGACTATACTTCTTCAAACACTTAAGGGCTTTTTCGTTCAATCCATACCCTTCTTTTTCTCTGTCAGGAAAATAAATTTTAGGTGACTTAAAGCCGAGCTCTTTTATTGTTTCTTCTAAAATAATAACTGATCCTACTCCGTCAGGATCAGAGTCGCCGTAAATAATTATTTTCTCTTTATTTTTAATAGCTTCTAAAATTCGTTGAGCTACTTTTTTTAAGTTTTTAATTTCTGCTTTCATTTTCTAAAGCTTTAATTCCCGGTAATTCTTTTCCAGACAAAAGTTCTAACATTGCCCCACCGCCAGTAGAAATATAGCCAAACTTGGAATGCTTACCTATCTCATCAATAAATTCCACTGTTTCCCCTCCTCCGGCTACTGAGAAAGCCCGACTCTTAATAATTGCTTTAATTATTTCTTGCGAACCTCTTTGATATTTTTTATCTTCAGTTTTACCTAACGAACCTGATAAAAAAATAGTTTTAGCTTTTTTTATTTTTTTCTTAAAAAGTTCTATTGTTTTAGGTCCGATATCAAAACCATCCAAATTATCAACAGCAAGGATAATTTTTTTGGGGTCTTCAAAATCTATTTCTTTAGCTTTGATTTCCCTTTCCAATAATCCTCCAATTAAAATCCAATTAGCAACTTCGGCAATACTATCAATTAACTTTATCTTAGTCTCTATCTTTTTCCCCCCAATAATTGCTACTAATGGCTTTTTAGGATTATTGAGTAAATCGGTTAAAATATCTGACTCTTCTTTCAAAAGAATTCCTGCTCCGTGGGTTATGTATTTAGTAATAGCTTCAATTGAGGCATGAGCTCGGTGACAAGCGCTAAAAGCGTCATTAATATAAACATCCCCTAAAGATGCTAATTTCTTAGCAAAACCGGAATCGTTTTCTTCTTCTTCTTTATGAAATCTTAAATTTTCTAAAAGAATTATTTTGCCCGGTTTCATTTTGCCAATCTCTTCTTTAATTTTTTCACCGATACAATCCGGTAAAAACAAAATACGGGTCTTTAATAATTTAGATAATCTTAAAGCAACTGGCTTTAAACTGTATTTCTTTAAATTAACTTCATCTTGCTGGGGCCGACCAAAGTGGCTTAAAAGAATTATTTTAGCTTTCTTTTTTTTTAAATAATTAATGGTCGACAAACTCTGCTTTATTCTGAAGTCATTTAAAATTTCCCCTTGTGAAGAAAGGGGAACATTAAAATCGCACCGAACTAAAACTTTTTTATTCTTTAAATCAAAATCCTTCAGGACTTTCATATAACTTCTTTAATTACTTTTTTAAATTCTTTAAAGATTCCTGTAAAATACTTTTCAACTCACTTAAATTAACCTGTTTTCTTTCTATTTTTTTCTTTTCCAAAGGCACTTCTTTTTTCGACAAAGAAAATGGAACCGAATTCTGACAATTATCTTTTAAAGAAGCAATAATCGGCTCTTTTTTAACCTCTCTAGCTGATTGCCTTTCTTGAGCTTCTTTGACTTCTTTAGCTTCTCTGGTTTTCTTTAAGCAAGGCTTGCAATAAACCGGTCTGGTTCCGTCAGGAGGAAAAACAACCTTAGTCCATTTTCCGCACAAAGAGCACTGAGCATCATAAAGAACAGTTGAAGAATTTGTAGATTGCTGTTCTTTTTTAATTGTCGGCGTTTCTTTTATTTCCTCAATCCAGGAAATAATTTTTTCTTCAATATTAGCTTTAGGGGTACCGTATCTTTCCCGCGAGACTTTAATTATTTTTTCTTTATTGGAATCTTTAGGCGTCTTGAAAGGGATTAATGTTTGGGCTGAAAAAGGACGGGAAGAAATACCGTCAATCATTAATTTTAGATAAACATTGTATTTAGCCAGATTAACAAAATCAGTAGCAAAAATTTCCGGGGAAAATTCTTTTTCCAAATAATCAGCGTCTTCTGCTCCGACTCTAAAAGTAACCAGTGTACCAACATTTCCGAAGACGGCATCTCTGACTGTTTCGTCCATTTGAGCAATATACTGATGACCAAGAATTAAAGATAGTCTATATTTTCTGGCTTCGGAAAGAATATTAACAAATGCTTCTGTAGCAAAATTTTGGAATTCATCAACATATAGAAAAAAATCTTTTCTTTTTGCTTCAGGAGTATCAACTCTGGACATGGCTGCTAATTGCAGTTTAGTAATTAAAAGAGCTCCTAATAAAAGCGAATTATCTTCGCCGATTTTTCCTTTAGAAAGATTAAGTATTAAGATTTTACCATCATCCATTATCCGGCGCATATTAATACTGGATTGAGTCTGGCCAATAATATTTCTCATTAGAGGATTGGAAATAAATTGACCAACCTTGTTTTGGACAGCCGCGGTTGCTTCGGTTTCGTAACGTTGAGTATAGCGGGAGAATTCTTTAGTCCAAAATGATTTGACAATCGGATCGCTGACTTTATCAACCACTTTTTTACGAAAATCCGGATCAGATAGCATTCTATTAACGCTTAAAAGAGTTGAGCCAGGATATTCCAATAAAGCTAAAATGGAATTGCTTAAAATGTATTCCATTCTGGCTGACCAAACGTCAGGCCATATTTTCTTAAAAACACCCATTAACCCAGAAGTAATCAAATGCCTTTGATCAGCGTCGATTCTTTCCATAATATTAAATCCTATTGGAAAATCTAAGTCAGATGGATTAAAATAAACAACATCATTAACTCTTTCTGAAGGAATAAAATTTAATAAATTTTCAGCCGCTTCGCCGTGAGGATCAATAAAAGCAACACCTTTGCCGGATTGAATATCCTGAATAGCCATATTTTCCAATAAAGCTGTTTTACCCATACCTGTTTTTCCAATCACATAAACATGACGGCGCCGATCGTCGGTTTTAATGCCGAATTTCTTTTGTTGATTGCGAAAGGTTGTTTCGCCAAAAAAATTAATATCTGAAATGTCCATTATAAAAAATAATTATTAGTTTTCTTCTGTCGGCAGCCCAACCGGAGGACCGGCTTTTTTAGCTTCAATCGGCAAAATTGCTGGAGCAATAACAGATGAAATCTTGTATGGGAAATGATAAATAGTTGCCAATTCTTCACTGCACAAAACCACAGTGCCTCTTAATCCCGGAACTCGGGAAACAATTCCCTTTTCAAACATTGGTTCTCCGTCCATTGTCCTTGGGAATAAAGAAGGAAGACGAGAAATGTAATTACGGAAATTCTTTCTCTTTCTTAAATACAATCTGCGGTCAACAAACCAATAATGAATTCTGGATCTGGTTGGTCCCCAAAAAACAGGACCATTCCAATCAGAGTGGATAAAATGATTGAAGTAAGTCCTGATAATCTTATAGTTTCCTTTAAAATAAGGTTCATTCCTTTTATATAAATAGACAATTCTCATCCAGGTCTTAAATCCTGGCTGTGATATTTTGTTCTCTATTGCTTTAATTTTGTCTCTTTCTCCTGAAACCAACCTTAACTCCGGAGCTGATAAAATATCGGCCGGCTTCTCCTCTTTTGGCGTTTCGACGTCTCCCCATAAGAAAAAATTGATAATTGATTTTAGGACTGAAAAACCGCCATTACCATTTTCTGAAGATCTTTGAGCTATTTTATTAATTAGAGCTTTTCCTTCAGCAAAACAATCAAAGCGAGTGTCTCCTGGTAAAACCGGCACTATTACCATTTGAAACCAAAGCTGTTCAGCCGGATTCATTCTCGCCATTGCTTCTAACATGGAATCTAAGGGGTCTATTCTGACATCTTCAGTTTGAGGAGATTCCGGCCTCTCGTCAAAAAACGGATAGGTTTTGATTGGCAAAGCCTGATCCCAAAGAACAGTATAGTCTTCAGTATAAATATCCCAATCTTTGTTGGGAACATCTTGAGGAACTTTCTGAGTATAATCTTCGGCTAATTGAATTTCTATTTCAGGAAAATGAGAATAAAGAGCATCTTCAATTAAACCTCTTATGGGTGCTAAACATTTGACATAAAAAGCTATTTTTCCTCCAATACAGGTTATTTCCCAAGACAACCACGGACCGACAGGCAATATTCCCTCGCACCACTGCTCTCTCCAATTGGGACCATCGCGAATTCCAAAAAGAATGTTATAAACATCTTGCATAGCCTTAAATGTATTTTTAACTTCTTTAGGCGGAATAATTCTTAATAAAACCCATTCATTTTGCTGATAACGCACTTCCCAATTAATCCACCATTTATAAAGATATCTAAAAGTTAAAAAGAAAAAAATCGGTGGAAGAATCCATCCCCAGGTATTTAGCAAGAGTTCTATTGCCGAAACCAATCCCCACTTTTGAAAATATATGTAGGTAGTTTCAAAAATCATACTTTTAGTATATCACACACCTCAAAGGCGAGGAATGCTAATTGAAGGCAAAAAGTATTCTCCAAGCTGCCAGATTATAGAAAAAAGAAGAATAATTAAAAAAGTTCTGACTAAAAATCTAAAAGTATATATACTGCTCACAAAAAAACCG
Source organism: Patescibacteria group bacterium (assembly GCA_018813025.1). GTDB lineage: Bacteria > Patescibacteriota > Minisyncoccia > Minisyncoccales > DG-74-3 > JAHJCL01. Next base: position 9,726 of record JAHJCL010000037.1, on the reverse strand, counting down.
ATAATCAGAGATTTTTTACCATGAACATTAGCCCAGCCAATGCAAAAATACCATAATGCCAAAAAAAACAATATGGCTGATGTAATAATAATACCTACTCCTTGATTAAGAATTTTAAGCATCTCTTAAAAGATATTTTCCTTGTGAATTTCTTAAAAAACGTTGTTTGTTGCTTAAATTTAATAAGACTGTGTTAGTCTTGACAATGCGCTGTTCTGAAACTTTTTTCAAAATTTCATCTTTAGAAAGAGGATTGCTGGATTGCGCTAAAATATCGGAAATAACTTCTTTGACGGTTCCCGGCTTATATCCCCAATCAGCCAAAGCATAAATTCCTCGGCCTACCAAAACAAATCTTTGGTCGCGAATCAGTTCATTATGAACAGTTTGGACTAAGGCGTTTGTGCCGATTAATTCAGCCACTTGACTGAAATGCAAAGGTCTATTTTGTTTTTGAAAAACTAAAAATGCCTTGTCTTTCATTACTCGAGGATTAATTTCAGGCCAATCTTCCAAACCAAATCTGCCATCACTTCCTTGGCTAATTTTCTTGGAAATTTCAATATAAGAGAGTAATATTTCGGGTTTAATATTAAGAATATCACTACATTCTTTCAGACTAAGAGACTGTTTTTTATTGGTGAACATTTTATAAGCACTTTCTATTGCATTTTTAGCTGAGGCCCAGGAATCAGAACTAATTGTCCAAAAAGAATAAGTATTTTCGGTTTCGGAGAATCTTTTAAAATCATCTGATAAATTTAATAAGAAAGCAATCTGGTGAGTGAATTTCCCTTCGCTTGATTGATCAAGTAAAATTTCTTCTTTTTTTAATCCACCGGAATTAGTAAGATATTCTTTAATATATCCAAAAGCTTGATAGACAGAACTATCTTTTTCTTTTTTAATTCTTGCTTTTATATCAACAATACCGTCAGATTCAATCTGACGAATTCTTTCTCTGGTAACGCCATAGTCGGCACCGATGGATTCTAATGTTTCTTTAGTTCCAACTTCCAAGCCAAAACGCCTAACAATAACGTCTTTGGTTCTTTGGGAAAAGTCTTTAAGAAGACCGGCACAAATTTTTTGATAATTAATTGACATAGTCTAAATATCTTTTTCAATATGTTCTCTTATTGAAACATTTTTATCAATTATTGTCAACGAAATGAGCTATTTCCAGAGGTAATTCATTTTGCCTAATGGATTTTCCAGCATCAGTAATATTTTCTTTAGCGCTAAAACTAAGAAAATAAAATTAACCATTATTCCTAAAAAGGCAATTGAAACGAAGTTGTTAATAAAAATACTTTCAACTAAAAATATCTTGGCGACAAAGAAGAATATCAAGAGTAAGGCCAGAGCGATAAAATTAATTTTCTCAATAATTTGCTTATAAGTCGCAAGTGTTTCTTCAACTGCTATACCGTAACTTTTACCTTTTCTTATTTCCTTTTTAAAACTTTTCGAAATTAAGCCCAAACTTATTAGAATAATTATTAAAGAAAATAATAATCCTGAAATTGAACCAAAATCTACAGTTATCGGATAAAGTTTAAAAAATAATAAAAAGAGCAAGGTATAAATTAAGACCAAAATAAATGATATCAATCCGGTTAATTTATAAATTATAACCATCAACCAAAAGATGGCCAGAAGTCCAAAAAGAAATCCTTTGACAATATTTCTTATTAATACTTGGGCTTCCTGGTTCGTTCTAGTCTTTTCCGAAACCATTTTTAAAGATGGAGATAAGGAGGAGGCGCCCATCATTTGGGTCAAAACTTTAACTGAATCTATTTGAGCGTCCATTTTTATTTGAACGCTTCCACCGGAAACCGCTTCTGTGATTTGTAAAGGAAATACTGGAACTCCATCAACATATACGCCTAATCTTTTGCCCTCATTCCTCCTAGTTAATTCCTCAAGAATCTTTGCCCCTTCTTCATTAAAACGAAGTAAAATCAAAGGTTTTTGGTCTGTTTGGTCTATACTAAAAGAAACTGCCTCTAAATATTTTCCGGTTAAATCAGTTGGTTGAAAAAGTTCGCTTTCAGCTTCTTCTCTGAATTCAAGCGAGAATTCCTGATTCATAATTTCGGTTATCATCTCAATATCTTCTTTATCTCCAACTTCAATCACGACATTTTTCTTATCTATTTTTACTTGAGCTTTTTGCTCATATATAGCAAATCTCTGCTCAATTATTTTTTGAATTCCAATTAAAGCCTCGTCCGGTACCTGTTGTTCCGGATCCTCTAAAACCGGCTGATAAATCAAACGCCTACCACCGATAAAATCCCAGCCCAATTTAAACGGCTTCTGATAAATATCATATAAATTAGATAGAGAAATTTTATTAACATAAGGATTAATTTTTTCCTTTAAAAAATCAATTTTATCATTGATTTGTGTTGGCCATAATAAACCACTAGCTACTAAAGACAAAATTAAAAAAATGAATATTCCCCAACTGATTTTCTTTTTATTGATTTTTAGTTTTTCCAACATATATTTTTAATTATTATAATATCTAAATCCAGTATCTGGATATTTTATCTTGTTCATCAAAAAAAATCAATTTTTCATAAAAAAATTCATTTTTACTAAGATAAAAGGGTTGAGACAATACCTATTAAAAAAATAGCATCGAAAACTCCTCCGCCACCAATAGATAAAAAACCAGGACTTATTTTTTGAGCTCGATTTAAATTTAATAAATCAGCTCCGATTAGTGTTCCTAGAGAACCGATAACAAAAGACGCCGGGGCCATAAAATTAGGGATAAAAATCCAAGCTAAGAAAGCTGCAAAAATTGGAGGCACAAAAGCGGAGATTACAATACCTTTACCGGGAATAATTTTAGCTAATGACTTGGCAATGATAACCATTAAAAGAGTGGCTTGTAAAATTGGGATTAAAGAAAAACCCGACTGCCATGCTTTATATAAAAAATAAGAGGACAAAAGAATAGGAATTAATCCCCCACCCAAATTAATAGCAGTTGCTTGAACTCCTATTCCCGGTTTTCTAAAAAGCCCAAAAAAACTAACCTTCTCCTGATAAATCAGTTGTTTTTTAGTTATTGGTATGTTAATCCAAGAACCAATTAAAATTAAAAACAATAAAAGCGAAGTGAATTTGGGAGAAATTCCTAACTTCTCAAACCCGAGAGTAATTATATTGAAATAAGCCATTAAAAATAAAAATGGCAAAAATAAAAAAAATCCAATAAAAGTAATTAAAATTGTTGGTAAAAATATCATATTATTTCTCCAACTTTTTTACGAAATTATGCAGCTTTTCTGAAGATTCTAATTTTAAAAATTGTTTTAAAGTAACCCATTTAAATTCGTCATGTTCATAACTTAAATAAACATTAACCGATTCAGAAAAAGCAATATAGGCAATTGTCACCCAAAATTCATTGTTCCCATTAATTCTGGAATCAACATCAAAAGGAGTAAGATCAATTATTTCTAAACCTGTTTCTTCTTTAATTTCTCTAGATATACCAACTAAAGGTTCTTCTCCGAAATCCAAATCTCCTCCCGGCAAATCCCAGGTAAATGGTTTAAATTGGTGAGTTGAGGAACGCCTCAATGCTAAAATTTCATTATCGGAATTAAAAATTATCGCTTTTTGACTAACCCCTACTTTTTTTGTTTCATTTTCCATGGCAATGTTTATATTTTATCGGACGACCATCGGGATGTTTCGCTCCGCAGTGGCATGGCGCTTCGGCCATATGCGATAATAAAAGCCACGAGCTTGATTGAATTTTTCCTCCATAACCAATTCCAAACATCATTTTTGTGCCAATCTCATTACACACACTAACCTCCGGAATATTGTCTTGTTTTTGGTCGCCACCATTGGCAAATATATCTGGCCTCACGGTTCGCAACGCATCACACACACTCATATCAGTTGTATTTTCCAGATGTTTGGTAATATACACCTCATCAACGCTTCTAAAGGCTTCTATAACCTCTTTCCGTTCATTTTCGGTCATAAATACATATCCTTTTTTCTTTCGAAGCCAATTGTCATTATTTAAAATCACAACGAGCCTGTCTCCCAACGCCTTTGCCTCATTAAACATTCTCGCATGACCAATATGGATTGGGTCAAAACCACCGCTTACCGCAACAATAATTTCTTCTTTATTTTCCATGACTTTGTTATTTTTTACCAAAACTACTCAAAATCTCACGATAGCATTTTCGGCATAAATGAAATTTTTCTACCATTTTCTTTTTCGGCGGACTAAATAAAATTCCGCCAAATTCTTTCAGCTCTTTTTTACATTTGTCGCATTTTGGTTTTATTGCCATATTATTTTATTTACAATTTTAAAAACTAAATTTTACTTCCCGTGGCAGTGTTTGTATTTTATCGGACGGCCATCGGGATGTTTTGCTCCGCAAGGACAGGGCTCATTTCTTTTCGTCTTTTGAGAATTGACGGGATTACCACTTGATAAAACAGTTGCTGGAAAAACATTTTTAGAAGGTTGTTTCCGGATAGTAATCTTCATAATAGTATTGGCAACATATTCATCAATCGCTTCTAATAGTTTACGAAACATCCCGTGTCCTTCTTTTTTGTATTCTACTAATGGGTCAAGGTTACCGTAAGCTCTTAATCTAACCGAACCTATTAAATGATCCATATTTTCCAGATGTTCTATCCAAAGAGTATCTATAACCTTTAAGACAATTTCTTTTTGAATTTGAGGCATATTATTCTCTCCCACTTCCTGTTGTTTTCTCTTGTAATCATCCTGGGTGTATCCGGCTTTTTCAATCATTTCTAAAATCTGATTTTTAAAATCCATGTCTTGGTATTTTTCTAATACTTCTCTTCTCTTTTTATAAATAACTTCTCGGTGTTTATTTAAAACATCATCATACTCCAATAATCTTTGTCTTGAATCAAAATTAAATCCTTCTATTTTAGATTGGGCGGATTCAACCATTCTAGAAATAAGATTGGCCTCAATTGGCTCATCATCAGGCAGATTTAAAGCTGACATTAAAGATTGCACTCTATCACCTCCAAAAATCCTCATTAGATCATCTTCTAAAGAAAGGAAAAATTGAGAAGATCCGGAATCACCTTGTCTGCCAGTTCTTCCTCTCAGTTGATCATCTATTCTTCGGGCTTCGTGTCTTTCAGTTCCAATAACATGTAATCCTCCTAATTCCTTAACTTTTTGAGCCTCCTCGGGGCTCGACGGATTACCGCCTAAAATAATATCAACTCCACGGCCGGCCATATTAGTGGCTACCGTCACTGCTTTCAATTTACCGGCTTGAGCAATTGTTTCTCCTTCAGTTTGATGATTTTTAGCATTTAAAACCTGATGCTTAACTCCTTCTAATTTTAAAAGCTGGGAAATCTCTTCATTTTTTTCTACTGAACGAGTTCCAATTAGAAGTGGCTGGCCTAAATCATTTCTCTCTTTTATTTCTTTGACTAAGGCCTTAAGTTTTCCGGGTTCATTTTTATAAACTCTATCCGGTAATGATTTTCTAACTAAGGGTTTGTTTGTTGGTATAACAATGACGTCTAATTTATAAACCTTATCAAACTCTTCAGCAGAGGTGACAGCTGTACCAGTCATACCCGCCAATTTTTTATAAAGACGGAAATAGTTTTGGAAAGTAATTGAAGCCAGAGTAAGTGATTCTTCTTTAACCGGTACGCCTTCTTTGGCCTCAACCGCCTGATGCAATCCTTTAGACCAACGTCTACCAGGCATTAATCGTCCGGTAAATTCATCAACTATTATTACTTTATTATCTTTAACCACATACTCGTAATCTTTTGCAAAAAAAGGACGACCGGTAGATGGATTAATCGCCTGAGCTCTTAATGCTTGCTCTAAATAGTGAAGATATTTAATTCCCTTGTCTTCATAAATATTTTCTAGCCCCAAAATCTTTTCGATTTTTTCAACTCCTTTTTCGGTTAAAGAAACAGATTTCATTTTTTCATCAATCTCATAATCCCCTTCTTTATCTATTTGGGGAATAATTCGAGCAAATTCCTGATACCACTTTGATCCCTCCTGGTCTGGTGCAGAAATAATCAATGGAGTTCTGGCTTCATCAATCAAAATAGAATCGATTTCATCAACAATACAAAAATTAAAACCCCTTTGGGATTTTTGGTTTAAATTATAAGCCATATTGTCTCTTAAATAATCAAAACCAAACTCATTATTGGTTCCATAAGTTACATCAGCTAAATAAGCATCTTTTCTTGAGCATGGTTCTAAAAAATCTTCAACAATATAAAAAGCTCCTAATTCATCTCTCATCTTTTCTTTTTCTTCTTCCAGTTTTTTATAGTTTGGATTATATAAAAACGATTGCTCATGATTTAAACAACCAATACTTAATCCTAACGCATAATAAATCTGGCCCATCCAAACCGCATCTCTTCTGGCTAAATAATCATTAACTGTAACTAAATGACATCCTTGACCGATTAGAGCATTTAGGTACATAGGCATAACTGCTGCTAATGTTTTTCCTTCACCAGTTTTCATTTCAGCAATCTTGCCTTGAGCTAAAACAATTCCTCCAATTAACTGGGAATCATAAGGTCTTTGACCTAAAGTTCTTTTAGACGCTTCTCTCGCTAAAGCAAAAGATTCAGGTAAAACATCTTCCAAGGTTTCTCCGTTCTTTAATTTTTCTTTAAATTCCCCTGTTTTTAATTTTAAATTTTCATCAGAAAAAGATTCAAACTCTTTTTCGAGTTGATTGATTTTTTCAACGAATGGCTGAAGCTTTTTAAGATACTTTTCATTAGCATCGCCAAAAATTTTATCTAAAAATGACATTGAGATTTCAGAATCCGAGATATTGTATCTCTTCTTCTAATTGAATATTTAATTTATCCTTAACTGTTTTTTTAGCTATTTCTATTAATTCTCTAACGTCAGCTGCCCGACCTTGGCCTAAGTTAATGAAGAAATTAGCGTGCTTTTCAGAAATCTGGACATTGTTGATTGTTTTTCCTCTTAAACCGCATTGATCAATCAAATGTCCGGCAGAAACATCGGGCGGATTCTTAAAAACGCAACCGGCTGATGGAAATTTTAATGGTTGAGTTTTCTGACGATTAATCGAATAGTTAATCATTTTTTGTTTATTTATTTCAGCTTCTTCAGGATTATTTTTCAAAAATTCCATTTGAGCTGAAAGGATTATCAGATTATTGTCTTTTTTAAAAATGCTTTCTTTATAAAAGAATTGACAATCGGATTTGGATAATTTCTCTTTTGCTTCTGTTTTCAGATTGAAAATTTCTACTTCTTGAACAATATCGCCAATAGCTTCTCCAAACGCTCCAGCATTGCCTCTGATTGCTCCGCCGACTGTTCCGGGAATACCAGCCCCCCACTCAAGTCCGGCTAATTGATTTTCCATTGAAATACTAACAAGGGTTTCTAAACGCACTCCAGCTTCGACAAGAATTCTGTTGTCTTTAATATTAAAATTAGAACATTGATTTCTAATCACTATTCCGTTAAAACCGTCATCACTGACTAAAATATTACTACCGCCTCCTAAAACAAAAAAAGGCAATTTTAATTCTTTTGCCAGAGATATTGCTTTTAAAAATTCTTCTTGATTTTTGGCAGTATAAAAATATTTTGCCGGACCGCCTATTTTAAAAGTTGTGTAATCAGACAAAGCAATATTTTTCTTGAAACCGGGTAATTCTTTTTCTAGTCTTTCTGTTTGCATTTGGTAATTAATTGAATAGAGATGGCCGGAGAGTAAAACTCCAACATTTAATAAAGTGAGTGCTAGCTCCGGCCAAATTCATTTTAACAAAGTTTCGAAAGAAAAAAAAGCAACAGACCTTGCTTAAGGAAGGTCTGCTGCAATACTCAAATGTTGAATCACACTCACTATGCTGTCATATTAGCAAATTATTTTGTTTTTGTCAACAGTTATTATTTTTGAAGCATACTGTTAATTTTAACCCTAGTTGAGGGTCCGACAAAACCAGTCCCCTTCTCAAGTCCAAGCGGAGTTAATATTTCACTGGCATATTTCTCTTGAAAACGAATTATTGCCTGTTGAGTCAAATTGCCAAAAAATCCTGTTACTAATTTCTCAGGATAAATATCGTCTCCTTGAGATTTTAAAAACTCTTGCAAACAACTGACTGAATTATTTCTAATACCAAATGAAAGATTTTGATTTAGGCTTTGACAAGATTTGGCTGAATCCATTTCAGCACTCAAAAGAATCTGCAGCTCAACTCTTAAACTGGCTAATTGCTTTTCTAAAACAGATATTTTATCTAAAACATCTTGAATATTTTGAGAACCGGATTGGCCAGACGATCCTTGGTCTGCTTGCGATTCTTCAGTAGATGCCTGCCAGAAAAAGGGATAAAGAGTTTTAATGTTTTTAACGTTGTCATCTTGAATAAGCGGGATAATTACTACGGAAGTTATATTACGACCGAAATCAGAGATGTAAACTTCTCCTTTTTGATAATCATCTAGTTGGAAAAATCCTAAAGATTGGTTGCCGGCTAAATCCTGAGATACGTAAGGAACTTCGAAATTAACACCGGAACTACCGACAAATTCAATCTTTAAATTACCCCAACCCCCTATAAACTTATACCAATTGCCACTCCATTTTTTAGTTGTTTCACTTAGACTTAATCTACTTTCCCCGGTTAAAGGTAAAAAGTTAATAGAAGGAATTAATCTGAAATTTTTAAGGGATGATCCAAGATAACAATATTTATCACCAATAGAACAATCATTAATTAAAACCGCGATAGACCAATCTTTAAAAATCTGATCAAAATCCTGATAAAAACCTTTATTTAATAGAGCAAAATTCAAGCTATTAACTCCAGTAAAAGACGACTTTAAAGAATTAATTAAAATTCCTGCTCCATAATGGTCAACTAAATATTGAGTAAAAAGATTAAGTGCCCCATAGGTTTCTCTCTTGTTTTCCCAATCAACAAAAGAAACTGATGGATCTCTTAAAAAATCTCTAATTCTACGATTTAAATTGCTGTCAGTCCCGACGCTGTCATAGCCAAGTAAAGTTGGGGCATATTCTGCTCTGGCTTCATTAAGCCAAATTTCTTCTTGTACGCCTCTTAATCTATTCTTTTGGTTAAAGGTAATTAAATGGACAAATTCATGAGCCAGAAAACTCTTAGCTAAATCGCTATTTAAATATTGACTGTTGAAATAAACCATCTCCCTCTTGTTTGATTTAGGATTTAGAGCAGTTGAATATTCATCGCCACTATTAAAATAACCTCCGGCCTGGCTGACCATCGGATGAATTAAAACAGTAATTTTCTCATCGCCATCAATGCCCGGTTTCCATTCAGAACCAAAAGTCGCAGTTAGTTCCGGATAAATTTTTCCGTCAAATTCCTCTCCTAATTTTTGGATTGCCAATTTAAGCATACTGGTTTCAGACTGACCTAAAGAGTTCCACCAAGCATCATCAATATAAAAATAAACTTTAGAAGTTATCCTTAATAAAGTAGCGTCTAATTCTTGTCTACCATTTAAATCATAACTGGAATCAATAAAAAAACGATTGGTTTGTCCACCGTAATCAGCTTTTGCAACTATTGGCAAAAAAAGAAAAACCATTCCAATGAACAGTATTTTAATGGTTTTAAATCTATTTTTCATGTTATTAATTGTAT
>JAHJCL010000036.1 GCA_018813025.1 Patescibacteria group bacterium | reverse complement strand
AAGATATTGAAAATTTGGGTAAACGCTACGATATTAAAGAGGTGAAAGACGGTTATGCCAGGAATCTTTTACTTCCGAAAGGATTAGTTAAAATAGCCAACCAAGAGGCTATGCTTTGGCTTAAGGCTCAAAAAGCCAAAGAAGAAGAAAAAGCTGAAGAAGTATTGAAAGAAACTCAAAAATTAGCCTCAACGGTTGATGGTCAAGAAGTTATTATTATGGTCAAAGTTGGAGATGAGGGACAATTATTTGAATCAGTCAATGTTCAGAAAATCTTAGAAGGGCTTAAAAAGATGGGGTTTGAAATCAGTAAGAATCAGATTGAATTAAAAGAACCGATTAAAGAATTGGGAGAATATCCGATTAAGATAAAATTTGAACATAATTTGGAACCGGAAATAACCGTCATTGTAACCGAAGAAAAGTAAAATTTATTTAAAACAAAAAACCGCTTTATAGCGGTTTTTAATTTGATCTCTTATTGGACGTCTACTATTTTGATTATTTTTCTGGTACCCCTAAGCATTCTTTTTCTTTTAGTCTTAAAAGAAACCAAACCTTCTTTCATAGCATAAAGAGTATCATCTGATCCTTTTTTAACATTTTTACCCGGGAAGAATTTTGTTCCTCTCTGACGGACAATAATACTGCCAACTTTGGTTTTTTGTCCGGCATAAAGCTTAACTCCTAAATACTTGGGAGCCGAATCTCTGCCTAGCCTGGTTGAACCCGTTGATTTACTTGTTGCCATAATATAATAAAGTTAAAATTTTTTTGATTTATTGATATAATAAAACAATATCCTATGTTAACAAAGATAAAAAGTTTTGTCAAAGAGCGCCAAGATGATATAATTCTATTTATCGGGGTCGTTTTGATATCTCTTCTCTGTTTTGCTTTAGGATTTATTACAGCTAAACAGCAAGATAAGGGATCGATTAAAATTGAATATTTAAATGAACAAAAGAATTCCTAATCATATTGTCTTGTTTCCTGATGGAAACAGGCGTTGGGCTGATAAAAAGAATTGGCCGGCCATTAAAGGACATCAGCAAGGATACCAAAAATTCGAAGATTTTTTAAATTGGTGTCAGGAAAAAGGAGTCAAAGTCCTTACCGTTTTTGGATTTTCAACGGAGAACTGGAAAAGGTCAAAAAAAGAGGTTGATTATTTAATGAAGCTGTTTGAAAACGCTTTATCGAAAAAAGACAAAATTGAAAAGTTTCAAAAAGCCCGAGTCAGAGTAAGAATTATCGGTGAAAAAAATAAACTGTCCAAATCTTTGCAAAAAGTCATAGCCAATATTGAAAAAGTAACTAAAAATAATTCTGATTTTTATTTGAATTTAGCTGTCAGTTATGGCGGTCGGTGGGATATTGTCCAAGCGATAAAAAAAATAATCAGAAAAAAAATACCCGTTAAAGACATTAATGAGGAATTGGTCGGAAGTTTACTTTCCACTGCCGGACTTCCGGCGCCTGATTTGATTATCAGAGCTGGCGGGGAAAAGAGATTTTCTAATTTTGTCTTATGGCAGGCAGCTTATTCTGAGCTTCATTTTTCCTCTAAATTATGGCCTGATTTCAGTGAAAAAGATTTCAAAAAAGCCGTCAATGATTATGCTTTACGTCAGAGAAGATTCGGCGGGGATAACAAAAAACATGGTAAGAGAGGTTAATTTAAAAGAATTCAGAAAAGATTTTAAATCTAAAGCTAACCCTAAAACCGCTCAAGCGCTCCAGCGGTTTTTCAAGACTAGAAAAGGGGAGTATGGTTATGGAGATATATTCTATGGCATTAAAGTTCCGGAAACTAGGAAAACAGCTAAAGATTATCAAAATCTTTCTTTTTCTGATGTACAGCAACTACTTAAATCAAAAATTCATGAAGAGAGATTGGCGGTTCTACTTATTTTGATTTATAAATTCGAAAAAGGAGATATTAAAGAGAAACAAAAGATTTTTAATCTTTATTTAAAAAACACAAAATATATCAATAATTGGGATTTGGTTGATTTATCGGCTCCTCGAATAATCGGTAAATATCTTTCTGACAAGCCTAAAAGCGTTCTTTATAAATTGGCAAAATCAAAAAATCTTTGGGAAAAGAGAATAGCTATTATTTCAACTTATTGGTTTATAAAAAATAATCAATTAGGAGATACTTTTAAGATTTCAGCAATTCTTCTGAATGATAAACACGATTTAATTCATAAGGCAGTCGGTTGGATGTTAAGAGAAGCCGGTAAAAAATCAATTATAGAAGAAGAAATTTTTTTAAAAAAATATTATAAAAAGATGCCCAGGACTATGTTGCGTTATGCTATAGAGAAATTTCCGGAAAAGAAAAGGAGAATGTATTTATTTGGTAATATCTAAAAACCGCTGTAAAGCGGTTTTTTATAAACTATTCTGAAGTTTATATTGAGGAGTTTTTTCAAAATACCAACCTTCTTTCCAGTCACAATTGCCTGTACAAACATCGAATACTTTAGATTGTGCTTTAACAGCCTGTTCAACGTTGTTAAAAATTAAATATGTTCTTAGGTCGGGAAACTCTTTTTTATTTATTCCGGAATTCAATGAAACATAATATTGATTATGTTTTATAGTAAGAGAAACGGCTTGTTTGACGTTGTTAATGGAAACCGTAGTCAGATGAATATCATCTTTTAATTTTATGAGGTCTTGAAAAATCTGTTGGGTGTGAGGAAGATTAAAGTATGATTCTGATTGAAAGCTTTCTATATTCAATTGAAACATCAAATTAATGTCATCGTAATTATTAAGTTCTACTTTTAATTCGCGTTTGGAACTTAATTTTTTTATAATTCTTTTTTTCTCTTTCAGTTTTTTATTTCCCAAATATTTTTTAAAAATACTGTCTGCATCTGAAGCATTGTCTATATTGTAGAAATATTTATATTCTTGGAACTCAAAATTGAAATGAGGGGTGATATCGCTGACATCATCTAATAAATAATTAATATTAAGGTCTGTTATTTTTTGATAAAAATCAGGAATAAATTTTTCCATTCCCGGTTTTATAAAAACCCTGTTTTCTTCCATAAAATTTCCTCCGAAAAATTCTAGATGATTTTTATCGGAATTATATTGAAGCGGCAATAGTCCGATCGGTTCGTTTTTTAAATATCCAACACAAAAAAATAATTCGTAATTAAAATATTTATAAAAACAATATCTAAAATCCCAATTCTCCCAAAGAGTTTGGTTCAGTGAAAATAGATTCCAGAGTTTTTGCGCTTCCCCAATTTTTTTGATTATTTCAATCTTAAAATCGGAATTCATATTAAGAATTATTTCAAATAAAAGATATTTTTTACCTTTCGTATTTAAACAGAGGGACTGATTCAAATAGACCGCTTTTCCATTGATAGTTATTCTGAAGAAAATCAATCTTTTTCATTCCCAATTTTAAAGCATCATCTATCTCAATTAAATTCATGAAATTTCCTATTCCCGAGAACTCTTTTACGTCGTAACCGCATTTAACAGCTAAATAAGTATCTTTAAAGAGAGTAATTAAATCAACTCCGGCCACCTTGCCGTTAATTTTAATGGTGATCATTCTGATTTTATAAGACGGACCGGATAATTTAATGACATTTCTGAAGGTTTCTATTCTTCTCGGGTCTTCCCAGTCGGTTGATTTGTTTTCTTCAGAAAATCGTTTTTTAGATATCTTAATCATATCTTCAATATTAGAAAAATCATCAATAATGATTTGAGGATTCATTTTAAGTACTCTGTTCCTGTCTTTTCTTAAATTACGTCTGGCATTCTTTTTAATAGTCATCAAATAATCTTCATGAGTCTTGAAGTCCCCTAAACGCAATATGTATTTTGAGTCATCTTCCTGGAACTCAAGCTTTCCTTTAATATTATTGACTGATTCTTGACATATGGCATTTAATGAAAAGGGTTTTGGAGCATTGTGTATCAAAGGTATAATATATTCCGGTTTTTTGGCAAACAATCTTACTTCTTCCTGCCACCAACTTCCAAACCAGAAATATTTCTTTTCATCTTCTTCATACCAAAGAGGAAGTAACGCTAAAACTTCTTTTTGGTTTCTTAAAACCATAAAGTATGGTTTATGTTGGTAAGCCTGATAAAAAGCCATTCTGAATTCCCAGGTATCAAAAAAAGTTTGGGCTGGTTCAAATTCTTTCCATAGTTCCTGACAAGTATCTATATTTCTGACTACTTCTATCCAGCAAAAATTATTTTGTTTTATAATTTCGGGCTGGTGTTCAATCAGAAAAAGCCCCATTTCTTTAAATAAGGGATTCAGAGCGGGAGATTTTTTAGTTCTAGTTTTTCTTAACAATAAACCGACTGGTTGCGGAGGTTCATCTTCTTTTAAAGACACGGAAGTAGATAAAGATTTTTGCTTTTCCATAATTTCAATTACAAGGTTCTTACCTTAGGTAAGGTTCTTATTTTTTAAATTATTATCCTTTTTAAATCTTAGGATTAGTAAAATTATATATCTTGCATAAATCTTGTCAATACAGAGATTGATAAAAAATCAACTCAATTGTATTATATGATTATCGGTTAATGAAATTAATAAAAAAATGTCTCTTTCAATTGGAATTGTGGGATTGCCCAATGTCGGTAAATCAACGCTATTTCAGGCAATAACCAAAAAACAAGTTAATAGGGCCAATTATCCTTTCTGTACAATAGATCCGAATATTGGTGTTGTTGCTGTTTCAGATGAAAGAGTTGATCAATTGGCTAAACTTACCAATTCATTGAAAAAGATTTATACGACCATTGAGTTTGTTGATATTGCCGGATTGGTTAAGGGTGCCAGTCAAGGTGAAGGATTGGGTAATAAGTTTCTGGCCAATATCAGAGAGGTTGATGCCGTGGTTTATATTCTACGCTGTTTTGGCGATGATGAAATCATTAATGTTAATTCCTGCATTGATGTTTTAAAAGATAAAGATGTTTTGGATATGGAAATGGCTTTAAAAGATCTGGAGGTTGTTGATAAAAGAATTCACGGGTTAGAAGGAGAAGTAAAAACTCAAAACAAAGAAGCTATCAAAGAATTTGCAATATTAAAAAAAGCTCGGGAATATCTGGGACAGGGAAAAATTTTAGCTGATTTTGATTGGGAATTGGAAGAAAAAAAGGTATTGAATAATTATCAATTATTGACCATTAAACCTAGGATGTTTTTATTAAACGGTAAAGAAAGTGAAGTTTCTCAGGAAATAATAAAAACATTTCAAGATAATAATTGGCCATTTTTAATTCTTGATGTTCTAACTGAATTTGATAGTACTGCTTTTGACCCGGAGGAGAGGAAATCTTTCGGTTTGCCGGATGAATTAAAATTAGATTCTTTAATTAAAGAATCTTATAAAACTCTTAATTTGATAACATTTCTTACTACCGGGCCCGATGAAACACGCGCTTGGACTTTGAAGAAGGGGAGTACCGCTCCTCAAGCCGGAGGAGTTATCCATAGCGATTTCGAAGCTAATTTTATTAAAGCTGAAATTATTAATTGGAAAGATTTATTGGATGCCGGAGGATTTTCCAAAGCCAGGGAAAGTGGATTGATTAGAACCGAGGGTAAAGAATATGTTGTTCAGGATGGAGATGTGATTGAAATTAAAAGTAATGCTTGACAAATATATCTCCTGGCATATACTTAAATTAGTTCCTTTCATATAGATAAGTTAGCTTAGAATTAGGACTTTTCGTCCAGCGCATAAACTTTTATGCAATATATATTCTTAAGCTATACTTATCTTTCACAAAAGAGGCATTAATAACTAATATTTTTTTTCACATTATTAATGCCTCCTTTTCCTTTTATTATCGCTTAATCAGCGATTTTTTGTTTGAGTTTTTAAAGAAATGAAGTTATTTTTAATGTAGGGTGGAGAATAAATAAAAATAAAAAAATATGAGAAAACCATATCAAGTTCTAATATTCCCTTATATAAAAACAGGGAGAGGTTATCTCTACGCCATATTTAAAAGAAAGGATTTGAAGTTCTGGCAAGGAATTTCCGGAGGCGGAGAGAATAATGAGACACCGATTAAAGCTGCCAAAAGAGAGGTATTTGAAGAAGCTAAAATTAAGAGATCAAAATTCATTAAGTTGGACTCGATGACTACCATACCGATAGATTGCGTCGGTAATTATAAGCGGGAAAAAAATATTCTCGTCTTACCAGAATATTCCTTTGGAGTAGAGATGTCATCAAAGGAATTAGTAATAGGAAAAGAACACTCTGGTTATAAATGGCTTTCTTATAAAAAAGCAAGAGAATTATTGAAATACGACAGTAATAAATCAGCTCTTTGGGAATTAAATTATAGATTAATAAAAAAATAAAAGGAGGAATGAAGCGAATTGGAACATTCGTTTGAATTGTTGAAGCAGGATTATTTAAAAAGAGGAATTGAATCCAATGAGCGGAGCTGAGTTGTGGAATTTACAACCCTAAAATTTTTTGATTTGACAATTTTTATTAAAATATATAGAAATAATTAAACAGGTGGATAAAATTGTCGAAGAAATCTAATAATGAAGTAGGTATATTGACTTGTAGGGAGAAGACTGCCCTTGGACTTTCTGACGAAGAATGGATAATGGGGTGTTATAATGCACATAAAAATAGCCAATGTTTTCGAGAACACAATGGACATTCTTTCTGTACTTCCTGTCCGAAAAATAATACCCATCATACTCAAAGAAAAGATAGAGAAAAGATCGATAATAAAGAACTGAACCCGAGTAGATCGTTAGCGACAAAGGCGGAAAGGTCAAACACAGAACTTCCAAATAAGGAAATATCCTTAACTGAAGCATCCGTTCCGAAAGCACCTATTGTCAAAACTTCTGTTCCTAAAAAAAATATTATTGAAATCCCTATTACGAAGAAATTACCTATTACTGAAATATATAAGACTATCTCAGTTATTGCCAAAAAAGCCAGTGTTTCTGAAGAAGCTCAAAAATTAGCTAAAAAGATTGTTTATAAAGCTAAAGATAAACATATCTCTATTGGAAGAAGGAGTCTTAAAACTCTTTCGGCAGCTATATTATGGGGTGCTTGCCGACAACTTAATGAAAAGAAAGGACAAAAGGAGATCGTCGAGGCTGCTGGAGTTTCTAAATGTGCACTCAGTCTTAATTATTCGTATTTGCGATTGAAGCTAGGTCTTCCTAAAATTAAAAGGGGAAGACACAAAAAAGCGAATTAAATTCGCTTTCTTTTTTTAAAATAGGTTTTAACATCGTTCAGTTATTTTTATGTCGCATAATCTATGGATGAGGAGTCAAAACCCCAAAAGCATCCAGAATACCTGTAAATGACGACAAGTGCATCTTAGTCGCTGAAAAGGCGATTTTTTGATAGGATAAAGGAATAGATATATCTGTTTTATAATGAAACTTAAAATAACTTTCTTAATTCTTATAGTCATTCTTGGAAACGTTTTTTTCTTTTGGAACGATATTTTAGATTTGTATTCAAAAATCTTTTTTAAATTGCCTCAAATTGAAAAAGAATTAATTAATTCCTTAACGAAAAGAATAGAGACAAAGATTATTATTCCGGAGCCTCTTAAAGTTCAGGAAAAAGATCCCGAGGCATTTTTAACTGAAGAGGGGATCATAATATGGACAAATATTCAAAGAAATAGACAGGGCTTACTTCCGTTAGAAGAAAACTCTTTGCTTGACGCTATGGTTCAGGCCAAACTGGAAGATATGTTTTCCAGTCAATATTTCGCTCACCAATCGCCAACCGGATTCGCAGTAGGAGATTTAGCAAAAGATTTTGGTTATGAATTTATTGTAATTGGTGAAAATTTGGCACTGGGAGATTTCAAGGATGACCAAGTCCTTGTTCAAGCTTGGATGGATAGTCCTGGTCACCGAGAAAATATTTTAAACGAGCAATACCAGGAAATCGGAGTGGCTGTGGGTAAGGGGGTCTTTAATGGAGTTAATACCTGGTTGGCAGTTCAGCATTTCGGTTTATCTTTTTCTTCTTGTCCCCAAATAGACAAAGAGCTTAAAGCAGAAATTGAGACAAATCAGGAGCAAATTAAAGAACTCCAAAAAACTCTGGAACTTTTACAAATTGAAATCAGAACCACAAGATCAAGAAGGGGACCGGTATACAATCAATTAATTGAAGAATATAATTCTTTAACTTTTCAATACAATGAATTGATTAAAGAAACAAGGATCTTGATTAATAAATACAATTACCAGGTGACATTATTCAATGAGTGTGTTTTCGTGGGGGAATAAAAAACCGCTAATCTATAAATAAGAACTTTCTATGTTTTGTGCGAAGTTTTATCGTAGGGTTTGAATTTCCTCAAAAATGTGGGTATTGTGAAAAAAAGTAGATTTATATGAGAATCTTATCTAATATATATTCGTTAATTTTATCCGTAATTTCAAAACTGTTCTGGCTTTTTGAGTTATTCTTATTTCTAAGGTTGCTGCTTAAATTTTTAGGAGCCAATCCAGAAACTCTTGTTGTTAATCTTATTTACAAATATAGCGATATCCCAATTTCGCCTTTCAGTTTTATTTTCCGCAACATTTACTGGGAAGGCCATTTGATTGAGACATCCGTTATCTCCGCAGTTATTGGTTATGCCATTGCGATGTTTGTCGTTTTTCAAATCATTGGGGCATTCTCAAGGGATTAATAAGCGGTTTTTTGATTTTTGACGCATAATACATGAGCGAAGAGTCAAATCGTACAATTCGTAAAAATGAACATTATTCAATATTATTTTATAAAAAAATCGTCGTAATTAGTAAATTAATTAATTACGACGTTTCGATTTAAGGGAATAAGATTTATTAATCCCGTTTCTTCATCAGTTTTTGTGCCATTTGTCTTGCGTAGCTTGCAATCTCTAGGGCTTTTTCCCTGGCGTCACCGGTGTATTGTTCAGGATGGTGTAGAAGCTTCAATACTTCTGTCGGAATTTTATTTTTAACCGTACGTAGATCAACATCTTCTGTGCAAAGTTCTTCCAGGGCTTCTATAAGGCAGATGTTTTTCTCTTTGGCCATTGGAACTAATTGTCTATTAACAAACTCGTGTGCATCTTTATTATAGCCGGCCATTTGTAATGCAATGTATAGCGGTTCAGCCAAGATAAAGGATGAGCTTTTTTCGAAGTTTATTTGACAGTTATCGCGATTAATAGTGATTCTCTCCAAGAAAGAAACGTTGTTCTTTTTTTTAAGTAAAGTGTCGAGTTGTTTTTGTAGGTTAATGACGATAATGGGATAATCTCTAATTGGTGAGCTGCCAACCAGATCTCTTTGGTGTTCACTTATCAGATTATCTAACAGTTTACCAAGTTCGTTCTTTGTTCTGATCCAACCACCCTCAAGGCCCTCAAAATTTATCGGGTTTCTCTTGTGTGCCATAGTAGAAGAACCAACTTGATTCTCCTCAAAAGCTTCAGCTACTTCAGCGATTTCTGTCTTCATAAGATTTCTACCGTCTCTACCGAATTGTCCTAGTGTTGCAGAAAGCATGGCAGACGAGAAAAGGAAATAAGCGAGCGGTTCAGGCGGTAATATCTGTGTACTGATTTTTGCAGGCTTTAGATTAAGCTTTTTAAGTACCAATACTTCAAAAGATTCTCGTTTATTGGGGTCAGTAAAGTTAAGGCCTACTTGAGCATTATGTGCACCTACAGCTCCTGAAATTTTTCCTACAAAAGCACGGGTACAAATGTCCATTTGTTGCCAATTATATATAATACGGTGCAAGATAGTAGCCAGCCAAAAACCTACTGTAATTGGAAGGGCGTGTTGACCATGAGTTCTGCCTATCTGAATTTGATCAGCGTATTTTTCCACCAGATTAGCTAGTGCCAGCACAACTTCGTACAGAGATTGTCTTAGAGCATAATAATAGGCATCCCTAAACTGTAACATGCGACCGGTGTCTAAAGCATCATAGCTGGTAAGGGGAATATGGACCCATCTTCCTAGTTCTCCATTAATAATCTGTTGAGCCTTTCTTACCCAAGCTCTGACATCGTGTTTGGTGATTTCTTTCTCAATTCGATCCACTTCAGTTGTTGGAATTTCCATGATTTTTTTGATAAGCTCCGGTGTTAACTTAGCCATCTCTTCTGAAGGAATAATATTCAGTTCTCCGAGAACTTGTAGAGTGGCGATTTCTACTTCCGCGAGTTTTCGATAGAGATTGTCGTATCCGAAAAAAGGAACCAATTTTTTAGGTTGATATCTGGGATTTCCCGGCAGGATTTCATTTTTTTCTATTATTTTAATCTCTCCTTATTCTTTTTTTAAAGGGCATAAGAGAATTTTATGTCTCTCATTTGCATCCTATGTTAGCAATTATTAAAAGTCAAATATATTCTACGGAGTGTAATTTAATAGACGATATGAAGCCACTACGCCCACTCATAGAGTTATGTCTAGAGGAGTAGAGGATTAGTGTTTTTTTGAGTTCTTTTAAAAAATGAAGTATAATAATTAAAGGAGATGACAAAAAATAGTTATCGAAGAATCTCAAAGACGAGCTGTAGAAGAATGTATAGAAGGAATAAATAAGGAAATCAATGGTATTAGAGAAGATTCTAACAATCGTATAAGGATTCTTGAAAAAACTAAAAAAGAACAAGAAGAATTTTTAAAAAACGGAGGATAATAAAATACTTAAAGACGGCTTCAGGATATTAAAATATCAAAGTCGCCTTCTTTTTTTATTCGTCATTAATAAGAATATTTTTCATTTTAAGTTCATGCGACACAAAACGGTTCGTATTTTTTTGTAATTAAGAGCCGAAGCCTATTTTATGTCGCATAATCTATGAGCGGGGAGTTAATGTCGCACAATCCATTTGTGAGGAACATTATGCGTCATAATAACCAACGATCGAAGACTTTAATCGTATATTTATCTTAAGGATGATGTATAGATTGATAGGATAAATTTGAAGGTGAATGTATAGATTTGAAAATAAATTGAAATATTTAGACATTATGTTATTATATTAATATATTCATAGAGATAGTATTTTATGGAAGAAAATATAGAAAAAGATGATTTAATACCGATAAGTGAGGCTGCGGAATTATTAGGAGTTTCTATCATGACGTTGCGTCGTTGGGATGAAAACAACAGACTTTCTTCAATTAGAAAGAAAGAAAGTGGTTATCGGTATTACCGCAGAAAAGATATAGAGGTTTTTCTTGAAGATTTATTTAAACTTGCTAAAGATTGGGCTACTTCGCAAGAAGAGTTTCCAGAGAATTTTTATTGTCAGAATAGTGCAGTTTTTCTTGCTCACATAACGAAAATGGAAAAACTAATGATGCGAGATAAAGATGCTAAAGATTTGTTTTCTTTACTTTCATCTGTGGCTGGAGAAATAGGTAATAATTCTTACGATCATAATCTTGGTCAATGGCCCGATGTACCCGGTATATTTTTTGGATTTGATCTAAATAAAAAACAGATAGTGTTAGCCGACAGGGGGGTAGGTATTTTAGAAACATTAAAAAGAGTAAAACCAGAACTCAAAAATCATAAGGAAGCTTTGGAAGTAGCATTTACCGAAATTATTTCTGGAAGAAAGCCGGAGTTCAGGGGTAATGGATTAAAATATGTTAAAAAAGTTATCTCAGAAAATCCAATTAACTTATTTTTTCAGACTGGTGACGCACAATTAATATTAAATGCCAATAGTTCAAAGTTAAACATCAAAAATGTAAAGCAAAATATTAGAGGATGTTTAGCACTAATATCGTATTAAAATTATGATTATAGAATTAAAAAAATTCGGAACCACGCTTATTTCTCGTCAAATGGGAAAAGAGGCTTTTTTAGCTTCCCAATCTCTTTTTAAAGACGTGAAAGAAGATGAAGTAATCGAAGTCGATTTCGATGGTGTATTAACTTTTTCTCCATCATGGGGTGACGAGTTTTTAACGCCATTATTAAACACATATGTAGATAGATTGGTTTTGAAGAATACAAAAAATCCTTCGGTTAAGGCTACTTTAGAAATATTACAAACTACCATTGGTAAGCAGTTTAAAATATCTAATTAAAGTTGTAGCGAGAAGACCATTAAGCGATGCAGATGATTCTAATACTAACCTGATACTTTTTAATATCGGGATAATTTTTTTAGCCAGCCGTAAAAATTTTCAGAAAATGGCTTCATAAGTAAGGTTCTAATACAGAGCCTGAAGTTATTTTTATGTCGTATAATTTATGAGAGAGGAACCAAAAACCGCCGGTTAGGGCGGTTTTCTAAATTTCTAAAATTTACGAAGCGTGTTTTTTGAGATGTTTCCAGGTGCTTTTTGCATCCACAATCAATATTTTCAATTCTTCTGCGGTAAGTTTTTTTGCTTTGCTAAAGTTTTTTGCTGCGGTTTCAATAAACTCGAAATATTCTTCTTCCCCGAGCTGTTTCATTTTTTTTAGCTTGGGAGAGATATATTTATAAAATTCGGCAACTTTCTGTTTGGCATCTTTTTTAATTTCCTTGCCTTTTTTCGACTGAAGAAATAATCCTGCGACTACACCTAAAGCAATGCCTATTGCCGCACCCGATAAAATAGATATTTTTTTTGAAGCCATTTTTTATTTCTTGTTTAATTTTTTTCGACTTTTGTTTTGGGATTCTTGGCTTTCTTTGGTTTTTTCATAAAAAATGAAAGTATCGGTAAAAGAGAAAGTTTTTCAATAATGTCTTCTAGCTTCTCTTTCGCCTCATCGGAAAAATCATGTATATCGCTAGCGATTGTCTGCAGAGTTTTAAGAATTTTTATCACGCGGTATGCGGAAACGGTAAAAAGAATAAATAGGACAATCATCGTCAGAGAAGAAACCGAATAAAAAATTGTTTGCGATATTATAAGTGCGTTTTCCATTGTTTTTAGTTATTAGGTTTATATATTTTAATATTACCATTATTCTCCGATTTTCTATAATGGGTTGTATTCCGTCCGTAACAGAAGAGTTTCACAATCTATGAGCAAGGAGTCGAAGCTATTTTTATGTCGCATAATCTATAAACAAGGAGCTAACGAAATTGAATTCTGGGAAAAATCGGGGTAAAGTAATAAATAATAAAGATAAGCGGCAAATAAAATTATGGCATTAGTCAGTAAAATAAAAGTTCAAGACAATTTGAAAGAAGCGATTGAAAAAGCAGTTGAGCAAATTGGCGGATTTGGCCAATTTATCAAAAATGGCGATCAAGTTTTGCTCAAACCCAATTTCAATACCGCCGATCCTTTTCCAGCCTCCACTGATCCAGCTTTTTTAAAAGCCGTGGTTGAGTTGGTTTATCGGGCTGGCGCCAGCGAGGTAATAATTGGCGATTGTTCCACTATGACTGCAAAAACGCGGCAGGTTATGGAAAAATTGGGAATTTTTGATTTTGAAAAAGAGATTTTACCCGCGCCAAAGATTTTAGTTTTTGAAGAGAGAAAATGGGTAAAAAAGAAAATTCCAAAAGCCAAATATTTAAAGAGCGTAAATCTAACCGAGATTTTGGATAAGGTTGATAAACTGATACTTTTGCCCTGTTTGAAAACCCATTTTTTAGCCCAATTCACAGGCAGCTTAAAAATTGCTGTCGGTTTCATGAAGCCGATTGAGCGGCTCCGTTTGCACGCAGGCCATTTAAACGAAAAAATTGCGGAATTGAATTCAATTATTGACCCGGATTTTATTATTATGGACGGCCGGAAATGCTTCATTACTAAGGGGCCCAGCAAAGGGGGGCTCGCAGAACCGGGTCTGATTTTAGCTTCTGAAAGCAGAACGGCTATTGATATTGAAGGGATAAAGATTATCCAAAGTTTTAAAGGTAATTCTCTGGCTGGTCTCCGGCCAGAGGATTTTTTGCAAATCAAACGGGCAAAAGAATTAGGTATAAAATAGCGCTGCTAATATTATCCTTCCTTTGGAGCTAAACAAGAATCGCCAATTGGGCGTTTTTTTGTGTCTTACAATCTATGAGAGGGGAGTTGAATCCAATAAAGGGAGCTGATATGTGGAATCTAAGATTTGAGAGTTAACTGGTTATTGACAAATATGACTATTAGTCATATAATATTAGTATAAAAATACATTAGTTCTTTGAAATAGAATATAAAGGGAGTATTTCTGACGACTGAAATGTTTATTAGGGAAACTCTAATAGATAGTTTAGTCGTCAGACTAGGAGTGATAAAGAAAATGGAAAGAATTTCAAGACAAACATTGGTTCGTAATAAAAAAACAGGACAAAAAGGAGTAACGGTAGACGATACACCCGGAATGCTCAGTTGTTGTTCCGATGAGGAAACACCCGTAGTCTATGAAGGAACTACTACGTTTAGTGGAACGCTCACGAGAAACCTTGAAGTGATAGGTCCCGAGAACGCTATTGCTAATCTTGAAAAATGTGGTGCAGGAACAGAAAATTGTTGTCTTTTCCTCACAGTTGGAAGCAAAGGTCCGGAATGTGAAAGATTCAGTCAACTTAGATTCGATCTTATAATGCGTAAAGAAACCATGAAAGCAAGACGAGAACCGACAGAATTGTATCCAAAGTGTCAATTGGGAAATTAACCTTAACTTCTAAACATACCCCCTCTTTTTTTCGAATCCATAAATACTTACGAGTTAGAAAAAGTTTAAAAGCACCCAATTAAGGGTGTTTTTAGGTTATAAGTAAGTTCTGACATCATTTAGTTATTTTATGTCGCATAATCTATGAGAGAGGAGTCAAAGCTCTATTTGTGTCTTAATAACCAACGTATGACGAACTATAGTAATGATTGAGGATTTAAGTAAGGTAATCGTTGAAATACGTCAGTGGGACAAAAATATTCTTTTATTTATGTAAAGAGTTGACAAATTCGCGATAATCTTTATAGTTATATACAAGGAGAGATAAAATTGAAAGGAATGAGTAAATTCTATCAAGAATGCACGCCCAAGACTATTCAAGCATGGGAAGAAGCGGTAAAAAAGAATCCTGATGCAGAATGGCACTTTAACAAAATCAGTAAAATATTACCTTTTCTTAAAAAGGTAATGCCCAGAATAGGTAACGGCCAAAGCTTATTTGGACTTAGCATCGTCTGTCTTTCCGTAAAACCCAAAAGAAAAGCATACGAAGAGAAAATCGTTAGATACGGACTCGAGCCATTGCTGAAAGCTAATATTTTGACGGAAGAAGAAGCCGGAAAAATAGTACAATGGTTTTTAAAAACCAAACCAACTTGGAATTCTGGTGGAGCAGGTTATTTTACAAAAGATTTCGAAATTGATGGAACAAAGTATAGGCTGATTACCGACTCTTACAGAGGCTTTCGTGACTTAAACATTCAAATTCTACATTGATTTCAAAAAATATAGAGAATAGAGACAAAAATAAATTGTCTCTTTTTTATTCCATTAAATAGTTTTTAATATCGTTCAGTTATTTTTATGTCGTATAATCTATGAGAGAGGAATCAAGTCCTAGAAGGTTTGATTTTTATCTTTTGAGGGTTGTTAGAGAAGTTTTTTCGAGTTTGACTTTTTTATTAATTTTGGTTAAAGTATTTTAGTTAAGGGAAAAATGATCTTTAATAAAAAAATAAGGAATGATAAAAAATGATAAGAAAAAAGGAAGGAAAAGTGATAAGAAATGAGTAGAACACTGGTCCAAAAAATCTTTGATAGTCATCTTGTAGATAAACCATCTCTGGGAATTTATGCTCTGAAAACTGATTTAATAATGTGTCATGAGATTACAACGCCGCAGGCCATTTTAGACATCAAGGAAAAGTGGGGAGATAAGGTTTTTAATCCAAGCAAGATTGTTGCTTTGATTGACCATGTTAACCCAGCTAAAGATAGCGCGACAGCGTTGCAAGGGAAAGTGATACGCGATTGGTCTCATCGGCAAGAAATTGAGTTTTATGATGTAGGATGTAACGGAGTCTGTCATGCACTTTTGCCAGAACAAGGATATGTCCGACCAGGTATGACCATTATTTGTGGTGATTCGCATACCTGCACTGCTGGTGCTTTTGGAGCTTTCGCTGCTGGTGTTGGCACTACTGACCTAGAAGCAGCAATCCTTAAGGGTATAGTCTTCTTCCGTGAACCCAAAACGATGCGGATTCAGCTTGAGGGCAAGCTATCTAAAGGGGTTTTTGCCAAAGATGTGATTTTGCATCTAATTTCCCAGTTAGGGGTAAAAGGTGCGACTGATCATGTCATCGAGTTTTGTGGTCCGATTATTAAAGACATGGATATGGAGGGTCGTTTAACTGTCTGCAATATGGTTGTTGAAGCCGGCGCTACCTCAGGGCTTTGTTGTCCTGATGAAAAGACATTAACCTACTATAAGGAACATGGAATAACAGTTTATGACTTTGAAATTCTAAGACATACATGGCAACCTGATGAAAACGCCGTATATGATCAAGACAGGTCATTCGGTCTATCATTACTAGAACCTCAAGTTACCTTCGGCAATAATCCTAGTGAAGTTAAGTCAATCAGCGAGATGGTGGGGACTAAAATTAACCAAGTCTATATCGGGAGTTGCACCAATGGTCGGATTTCTGATTTACGTATTGCCGCCCGGATTTTAAAAGGCGAACAAATTCCCAAATCAATTCGTCTAATCGTAGTGCCGGCAACAACTGAAATTCAACTTCAAGCAATTAGAGAGGGCTTAGCTGAAATTTTCATTGAAGCGGGAGCATTTTTCTCAGGACCAACTTGCGGAGCTTGTCTGGGTATGTCTAATGGCGTACTGACTGAAGGAGAAGTTTGTGCTTCAACCACTAATAGGAATTTTCCTGGGCGAATGGGCAAAGGAGGAACCGTTCATTTAATGAGTCCAGCCACCGCCGCAGCTACTGCCTTATATGGTGAAATCACAGACCCTCGAGAGGTGATATAGATGGAGATAACAACAAAAGGACAAGTTTATTTACTTGATCGTCTCAATATCGACACAGATCAGATTATCTCGGCTAAATATCTTACAGGCATAACTATGAACGGTCTCGGTTTAAATCTCTTTGAAGACCTTGATCTACCAGGATTTGACAGAAAAGAACCGGCTTTTAAAGAAGCAACCATATTAGTTGCTAGAGAAAACTTTGGGTGTGGCTCTTCTCGCGAACATGCTGTTTGGGCTTTGGAAGATAGTGGTTTTCAGGCAGTAATTGCTTCTAGCTTTGCTCGGATTTTCAGACAAAACATGTTTAACCGGGGATTATTGGCAATTGAATTATCGGCGGAACAAATAGACGAAATTTTCGTCAACAAATGGAAAAACTGCTTAATTGATCTTAAAACTATGACTTTGACGTTCTGGTCTGACGAGAACCGATCTGAGAAAAAGACTTGTAGTTTCCAATTGGCCGATTTCGATAAGCAATTAGTTTTAGAAGGAGGCCTTGTCGGATTTGTTGTCAAACACTATTAAGAAAGGAGGTGAAAAGATGAAAACCGGAAAAATAGCAGTATTAGCGGGTGACGGTATTGGTCCTGAAGTAATGGCTGAAGGTCTGAAAGTTCTGACTACAGTTGAAGAAAGGTTTAACTTTAATTTATTAAAGCAAAGCGCCTTAATCGGTGGAGCTGCTTATGATAAAAAAGGTCATCCTTTTCCTGATGAAACTAAAGAAATCTGCGATAATTCTGATGCGATACTCTTTAGCAGCGTTGGAGGGCCAAAATGGAGCAATTTACCTCCAGAGTTAACTCCGGAACGGGGAGCATTACTCCCATTACGTAAAAGGTACAATCTTTTTGTTAATTTAAGACCAATAGTGGTTTATCCCGGTCTTGAACAAGCTTCTTCTTTAAAGCAAGAATTGATTAAAGATCTGAACCTTTTGGTAGTTCGTGAGTTAACCGGCGGTATTTACTTCTCCGATCCCAAATGGAAAAAGAAGAACGAAGCTATTGATACTATGGCTTACAGTAGAACAGAAATTGAACGGATTGCCCATTTTGCTTTTCAAGCAGCAAAAGAAAGACGTAAAATCCTTACTTCAATCGATAAAGCTAATGTTCTAATGTGCAGCAAGCTTTGGCGAGAAGTAGTGACTGAAGTTGCCCAAGAATACCCTGATGTGGAGTGTAATCATCTCTATGTAGATAATGCGGCCATGCAGTTGATTCGGAAACCCAAGCAATTCGACGTTATACTATGCGGTAATATGTTCGGAGACATTCTGTCAGATGAAGCTTCTCAACTTACTGGTTCTCTTGGTATGTTACCAAGCGCTAGTATTAATGCCGAGACTAGTTTCGGAATGTATGAACCAGCAGGTGGTAGTGCTCCGGATATTGCAGGTAAAGGTATTGCCAATCCTTTAGCTCAGATTCTTTCTTGTGCTCTGATGCTTCGTTACACCTTTAAGTTAGAAAAAGCAGCTACGGCAATTGAGCAAGCAGTTCAACAAGTTATCGCTGATAACATCAGAACTATTGACATCATATCAGATGGCTGTAGACAGGTAAGTACTTCTGAAATGGGAGACGAGATAGTAAAGATACTTGTAAGGTAAACTTGCAAAAATCTTCCTCAGGCCTTAGGTTTTTTAACTAAGGCTCTTTTTTTTGAAAAAATCTTTATTTCCAGAAATTGAAGTTATTTTTATGTCGTATAATCTATGTTGTGCGACATTTTAAATGTCCCATAATATGTCTTATGCTACATTTTTAAAAAGCTCTATCTATTTTTTAGTTCTATATATTTTAGGAGTTCTATATATTTTGGGGGTTTTGTATATTT
>JAHJCL010000035.1 GCA_018813025.1 Patescibacteria group bacterium | reverse complement strand
CTTTTTTAATTGATTCAGAGCTAAAATAGCTAAAGCATTAGGAAATTTTTTAGGAAATTGCTCTACAAATTCTCCTTTTTTTTCATTTTTATAAACTGCCTTAGACAAAATTAAAAACACGTGTAAAAAACCCAACATTAACCTTCCTAAGGTCGCACTTAACCAATAAACAGGCATAATAATGTAGTTAGTCAGAAAGGGATGCAGTAATTGCTGAAAAATCCATAAATATGAAGGATATTCTATTTTTTCCTGAAAAGTACTAATCTTCTGGGCTAATTGTTTATCTTTTATAACCGCTAATCCGCCGAAAACCGAAGAAATTATCTTATCTCTTCCGAAGCTAAAAAAAGCGGCATCGCCAAATGTACCGCAAAGTTCTCCCTCATACTTCACTCCTAAAGAATGGGCGCAGTCCTCAACTACAAAAAGATTATTATCTTTGGCTATTTCTAAAATTTCGTCCATTCGAGCCGGCCAACCAAAAGTATGTTGAATAATAATTGCTTTAGAACGCGGAGTAATTTTTTTTATTAAATCATCCGGATTAATATTTAAAACATCGTCTATATCAACAAAAACCGGCTTAGCTTTTAATTTTAGAATTGGATTAACTGAAGCATTACAAGTAAATCCTTGTAATAATATTTCATCTTGGTCTTTTAAATCTAAACTGTTTAAAATTGCCAAAAGAGCTGAACGACCGCTATTAAAACTAAAAACATTACCTGATTTTAAATAATTTCTAAACCAATTTTCCACTCCCGAGACAGCGTTTCCTTTTTTCCATTTCCAAAACTGAAAAATTATTTTTAAAGACAGAAAAATATCGTCTCTTTGAGTGTTCGGCGATAATGATGTAAAAATTGGTTTATCTGCTTTAAAAATATTCATATTTCTATTCAATCAATAATTGTATTAAATTATTCGGAACTCGACCCTCTAATAAAATAATATCTCCCGGACTGCAAAAAAGATTTATTTTGTTTAAAATAACCTCAGGTTTACTCAAAAACAATATATTTTCAGCTTTCATTCCTTCTTTTTCAGCCGCATCTTTTATTTCTTTAAATTTGTCTTTGGTTGTTATTATGGCCAAATCGCAGGTTTGAGCTATTTTACGACCTATTCTTTGGTGAATTTCTTGGCTGGCAGATCCTAATTCAATCAAACAAGGCATAATAATAATTTTTTTACCTATTAAAGTTTTTAAATAATCCAGATGAGCGATGACACCGTCGGGATTGGCTGAATAAGTGGCATCAATAATATCTATATTATTTTTTCCCTTTTTGAGTTTTATAGAAGGTAGCTGTCCTTTAATTTCCCGACAAGCTTTCCAAACATCTTTTTCAGTTAATCCTAATTCCTGGGCAACTGCTTTCGCTCCTTCAACATTTTCCAAAAGAGCTGTTTTAGCTTCTTGTCCGTAAAGTTTTTTCTTAATCTTAATTCTTTGATAAAGTTCTACGCAATATTGGTTCTTACCATTTAAAAAAGCGACGCCGTCCGGAGGCAAACTTTCTATCAACTCAAATTTTGTCTTAATGATATTTTTCAAAGAACCGAAAGTAGCCAAATGCTGCTCGTTAATACCTGTTAAAATGCCGATTTGAGGCTGGACAATATCGCAAAGTAATTTTATTCCTCCTCTATTATAAGCGCCCATTTCTACAATAAAAATCTGGTGGTCTTTGTTTAATTCGCTAAGAACAGTTTGAGCAATGCCAACTTCTGAATTCTTATGTTCTTTTGTTTTTAAAACATTGAATTTTGACGATAAAATTGTGTATAAAAATTCCTTAACCGATGTTTTGCCGTAGCTTCCAGTAATGCCGATAACCAATAAATTTGGAAATTGTTCTCTTTTTTTTCTAGCTTTTTCTAAAAATCTCTTCTTCCAAATTGCGGTTGGTATTTGAAAAATTAAAGGAACAATAATAATTAAATAGAAAACGGAAAAATAAAAACCTCTTAAAAGCATCAAAATAGCTAAAAATATACTCGTTAAAGAGATAATTATTATTTTTTTAGTAAATTTCGGGTATTTTAATCTCCAAAAGCCGGAGATAATTTTTTTAATTGCTTGGCCTTCTTTAAAATGAGTAACGAAACGACCAATATGATATTCTTTTAATTGCCAAAACCAAAGCCAAAAAAACAACAATTTAAGAAAAATTAGAAAAATAAAAAAAGAAATTAAAAAAATCATTATTGTTTTAAAAATTGATCAATAATTTCGGATAATTCATCGGGAATTTGCCGATGAGGATTATGTTTTATTTTAGGAAAAATCTTTAATTCGGAATTCACAATTTTTTCTTTGAAAATATAGGCGGCTTTTAATGGAACCATATTATCTTTTTCTCCCCAAAGTATTAAAGTTTGGACTTTAATAGCGGATAATTCATGTGAAAGATCTTCAGCAATAACTAATTTTAAAGTTTCTCTCATAACGCCTTGTGCTCTGACATAATCTTTGTGCCGAAGAAAAAAATGAAAAACGCTTTTGGCTGATTTTTTAAATTCAGAGAATATTCTTTTAGAGAATAAAGCATTGCCGAATCTGCTTAAAGCGGAAACTATTTTGGCTTTTGAATCTAATTCTAATTTAACACCTGAAGCATCGCAGAGAATTAATTTTTTTACTCTTTGAGGATTTTGTTTGGTAAATTTTATTGCCACTCTTCCGCCGAAAGAATGTCCTAAAAGAAAAAAAGAGGAAAGATTCATCTTGTCTACTAATTTCAAAATAAAATCACTGTAATTCCCCACTGTTTGGGGTTTCTGAGGTTCTTGACTATCTCCAAAACCGGGTAAATCAGGAACAATAACTCTATAACCCTTATCAACCAAAATTGCCTGAACTTTTGCCCAAGAATGATGGGAACCTCCCCAACCATGTAAAATCAAAAGTGGCTCACCACTACCTATGGTTTTAAAATTAATTTTCAGACCGTCAATGTAAATAGTTTCTTCTTCCATCAGAACTATTTCTTTTTGATAATTTTCTTAATGCCCATGTATTTCTGTAAAACTTTAGGAATGACAATTGAACCGTCTTTTTGCTGATAATTCTCTATAATGGCAATCAAAGTACGACCAATGGCGAAAGCGGTTCCATTTAAAGTATAAACGTAGTTTAAACCTGTTTTACTTTTGTATTTAATATTTAATCTCCTTGCCTGAAAATCAGTACAATTTGAAGTGGAATGAGTTTCCCGATAACGGTTCTCCGAGGGAATCCACGCCTCAATATCATATTTTTCCGCAGCAGGTCTTCCTAAATCTCCGGTACAAATCTGAATCACTCTGTAAGGAATTTTCAATGCCTGCATCAATTTCTCTTCAATCCCCAAAAAAGATTGAAGTTCTTTTGTTGAATCTTCAGGCCTGGAAAAGCTGATCATCTCAATTTTATCAAATTGATGAACTCTTAAAATACCTTTCGTATCCTTTCCATAAGAACCAGCTTCTCTCCTGAAACAAGTTGAAAAACCGCAATATTTTTTAGGTAAATCTTTTTCTTCAAAACTTTCATCGGCATGCATTGCTAACATAGACTGCTCAGAAGTGCCTATTAGATAAAAATTATCGCCTGGTATGAAATAAGCTTCTTCTTTATCAGATGCCTCAAGATAACCCGTCCCCAACGCCATTTCCTCTTTCAGCATTACCGGCGGTAAAATCGGGATAAATCCTTTTTTGATTAAAATATCGAAAGCGAATTTGATTAAGGCGAATTCAAGTAAAACCGCTTCTCCCTTCAAAAAACCAAAGCGGCTTCCCGAAGTTTTTGCCGCTCTTTTAATGTCAATTAAATCAAAATCTTCCGCCAAAGTTAAATAATCTTTGAAAGCGAAATTAAATTTTGGTTTCTTCCCCACTTCTCTTAAAACCTTACTTTCACTGTCATCTTTACCCACCGGCACATTATCGAAAGGTAAATTAGGAATCTGAAGCATTAACTTATCAACCTCTTGAGTAATTGCTTTAAAATTCTCCTCAAACTCTTTTATTTTTGGTCCTAATTCCCGACTGGTAATAATCAAAGTGCTTTTTTTACTTTCGTCTTTTTCCTGACGCACCTGATTACTGATTTTATTCTGTTCAGCCCTTAATAATTCCAGTTCTCTAATTATTCCTCTTTTCTTTTCGTCTAATATTAAAAGATTATCAATGTCCACTTCTATCTGTTTTTTTTGACAACCTTCCTTAACTTTATCGGGGTTTTGACGAATAAATTTGATGTCTAACATATTTTTTATTTTTTAATCTTTAAAAAACAAGGTTCTGAGGAGCGTAGCGACGAATGGTTCTTATTTTTATTTAAAGTTTTTGTTTTTTAATTTATTCTATTATTCTATCATTTTGAAGACATTTCCGATAGATAAAAAAACTCGCCTCTAAAAATTAATTAATAATTTTCAAGGGCGAGTTTTTTCGCTGTGCCACCTTGTTTCATAGTTGTGTTGGACAAACTACCTTTATACATAATTGCGTCGTCACAACTACCTCTGAATCGCTATAACGGGCGAACCCGAATCAGGTTAATCATACATAAGTATGTTTTCCCTGTTAGCTCGGGAGGGGGAAAACCCTCCCTCGGTTAAGCGCTTTTTTTAACAGGATTTAAAAAGTACTGTCTTCTATTATATAAATCATAAAAAACCCTGTCAAGATTCCCCAATTAAATAAAAATCGGATAAACTAAAAAATCCCCTATTGGGAACTTTTTAACTTTTTCCAGTCAACCTTATAAAAGATTGATTCGAAAAAAAAGGGGGGAGGAGTGTTAGATAGATTCCTCACTTCCTTACTGGCTAACGTCTCTTTACTTGGGACGATGCCTGGAGTAATCGCTTTGCAAGAACAGCCTCATCACCCTCTGGGCGAGCTCCATCAAGCTTTACTCCTCCTATTGCTACAATAACGCTTTGCAGTGATTCCACCTCCTATGCTTCAACGAACTATATATTGAAATACTAAAACTTCAAATTACATAGTTCGATGAAGCATAATTCCCCCTACTTATTTTTTATTTATTTTTCAAAGTTCTAATCATTTATTTATTATACTCTCTGTTTTTCTTTTTACAAATATCCTAAAAGCTATTTTAATTTACAATTAAATTATAGCACTTAAATTAAATTTGTCAATACCTGTTAAAACGGTTAAACTTGGTTTATCCGAAAATTATTCGGGTTTAATTAAAGGGAATAATGTTGTTTCTCTCATCGGCTTATCAATTAAAACTGAAAATAATCTTTCGCCAAAACCGAATCCGCAAGTGGGCGGCATGCCGTGCTCCAACATTTCTACAAAATCCCAATCAGGCATCATAGCTTCTTTATCCCCTGCCTTTAAAAGCTTTTGCTGTTCTTTAAATCTCTCTTTTTGGTCAATAGGATCATTTAATTCCGAATAGCCGTTTCCCAATTCCGTACCGGCAATAATAATCTGAAACCTTTCAGTTAATCCGGGACTGTTAACTTTTTCTTTTGCTAATGGCGAAACGAATTTAGGATGATCTATTAAAAAAACCGGTCCGGCAATGTTTTTACGGCAATATTTCCAAAGAGAATCAATCAACCTGGGAATACTTTCACCTTCATACTTAATGTTTAACTCTTTGAGTTTTTTCTTCATTTCTGCTTCTGAAGATTTCAAAACATCTATTTTAGTTTGGGATAATATTTCTTCTCGATAACTAATCTTTTTCCATTCTTTAGCTAAATCAAATTCAAAACCCTTAGACTTGAATTTAGTAGTACCAAAAACTTTACGGGCTATTTCCCTAAATAATTTTTTAGTCAAATTCATTCCATCTTCATAATCGGCGTAAGCCCAATAAAATTCCATATTGGTAAATTCCTGTAAATGATCGGAACTGGATCCTTCATTTCGATAAACTCTACCTATTTCAAAAGTTTTTTCAAAAGCGGCAGCTATTAATCTTTTTTGCCAGAGCTCACCGGTGGAAATTCTTAAATAAATATTTATATCAAAATCATTGTGATGAGTTTTGAACGGATTAGCTTCAGCTCCTCCGGTAGTTACTTCCAAGGTGGGGGTTTCCACTTCAAAAAACCCATTTTTATTCATAAACTCCCGGGTAACTTGCCAAAAAATAGCTTTCTTAACAAAAATTTCTCTTAAATCTTCTTTAAATAGCAAGTCCAAATATCTTTTCCTGTACCTGTCTTCATAATTTTGAAGCCCATGCCATTTTTCCGGTAATGGTAATAAGCTTTTAGTCAAAATATTAAATTTAGAAATCTCAATAGTTTTTTCCCCTTTTTTGGTCTTAAATAAAATACCTTCTATCTCAACAATATCTCCAATATCAAAATTATTTAAAAAGAAATTATAATTTTTTTCTTTAACTTTATTTTTGTTTAAAAAAGCCTGTATTTTACCGGTCCCATCCCTAACATCTAAAAAAGTTGCTCCGCCGTGGCCTCTTATAGACATAATCCTGCCAGCCAAAATGACTTTCTTTTTAGATTTTGAAAGTTTAGAAAAATCATCCAAAACCTCTCCAATATAATGGTTTTTTTTGCTTTTAGAAGGAAAAGGATTAAGGCCTAATTTCTTGATAGCCTTAAGCTTGTCTAATCTATTTTGTTTAATTTTATCAATTTGAGCCATGTTGTTTAATCTTAACTTCAATTTCAAATTTATTCAATTTTTAAAATCTTATATTTAATAATTCCTCCGGGACTCTCTACATTCACTATATCCCCTTCTCTTTTGCCTAAAAGAGCTTTCCCTAATGGCGCTGAAAGGGAAATCTTTCCATTCAAGGGATCACTTTCGGTATTTCCTATAATTTGAAAAATGATTTCTTCTTTTTCGAATAACAAAGTAATTTTAGATCCAACTCCCACTATATCTTTTTTTTGATTGGTGACAATTTCAGCCGAATTAATAAGATTTCTTAATTCTGAAATCCTACCTTGTAAAAAAGCCTGAGCGTCTTTAGCTTCTCTGTAAGCCGCATTTTCTGATAGATCACCAAAACTGATTGCTTTTTTTAAGCTTTGAGATATTTCTTTCCTTTTAGTGTTTTCTAAATAATCCAATTCTTTTTTTAATTTTTCCAGACCTTCCTGAGTTAAATAATTCTTTTTTTCCATAAATTATTATTGATTAAAATACCAATCTAAAATATCTCTGGCGACAGGTAGAACAGCTGCCCTAATGTCTTCTACATCTAAAATAAGAACTAATAAAACAATTTTAGGATTTTCATAAGGAGCGAAACTTACAATCCAGTTGTGGTAATAATTGTCTCTACCGGTTTGAGAAGTTCCCGTCTTGGCAGCCACTTCAACAGACAGATTATCTAGATAACCTGTCGCTGAACCATTAGTAACGGCCTGACGCATAGCTTCTCTAATAATAGCTAAATTATCGGATTGAATAAACCCTTGACTGATTATTTTAGAACTGAATTCTTCTAAAACCTTTACTGAACCATCTGAGTCCGTATCAATAATTTTATGAACTACTTGGGGTTGGTAAAGAGTACCGCCATTGGCTATGGATGCAAAAGCATTAGCAACTTGTAAAGGAGTAACTGCGAAAGGTCCTTGTCCAATAGATAAATGATAAGTATTACCCAATGTCCAGTTCTTATCTATCTTGGGAAGAGTACCTATTCCTTCTCCAGGTAAATCAATATTGGTCAAATCTCCCCAACCGAATCTTCTTAAATATTCTTCAATTACAATCGGACCCAATCCTTTTTGGTCTTCATAACCACCTCCCAACCGATAGAAGTAAACATTACATGATTCAGCGATAGCTTTTCTTAGATCAACAATTCCATGAACATATAAGTCTCTGTACACCCATTTTTCCGGCCCGGAATTAAGATTATCGGGGTCATAATAAACATTATCAATTGAAATTTCACCCTGGCAGTTAATAGTTTTATTAGGACTAATTATTCCTTCCTCCAATCCGGCAGAAGCAATTAAGGGTTTAATAACTGAACCTGTAGGATAACCAATCCCGGCTATAGCTTGATTAAAAAGCGGATTATTCTTATCAGTTAATAATTGACTGATTTCTTTTCCACTTCCATTCGAAAATATATTATTATCAAAAGATGGCAAAGATACTAAAGCTAATACTCCGCCAGTATTAGGATCTAAGGCCAATGCAACCGCTTTTTTAGAACCAACTTCCTGCATTTTGTTCGACAAACTACTTTCAATTTTTCTCTGCAAACCAGCGTCCGTCCATAAAACCAAATTTTGACCTGATTGAGGAAGTTGGATCGTTTCTTTAGAAATTACATTACCTAAAGCGTCTCTTTCAACTCGCATCTCGCCAGGATCCTTACGTAAAAAATTTTCGTAATAATATTCCAGACCATCTCGCCCGACATAGTCGTTGATAGAATATGTCCCGGGATCATCTCTTAATTCCGAACCTTTAATCTTACCCAAATAACCCAACAAATGAGCAAAAATATTTCCATCTTTATACTGCCTGATATAATTTTTCTCTATTTCAAAACCAATCAAATCATTAATCTCTGTTTCAAGAATTAAAAGCTGCTGATGCGAAAGATTGTCAGCGACTGACAATTGATTATCTTGACTGTTATTAATTTTTTCTTCCAAATTCTGAAAATCTATTTGCAAGATATTGGCGACCTTTTCCAAAATATCAATTTTTTTTAATTCATCTTCCGGTAAGTTGCTTTTATAACAAAGTAAATTAAAAGCTGGTTGATTAGAAACCAATTGCTCCATATTCTGATCATAAATAATCCCTCGGGTAGCTTTAATTTGATAAATTATATATTTATTTCTTTCAGCTAAATCAAAAAATTCTTGTCCTCGGATAACCTGAAGCTGAAAAGTTCTATAAAAGAGAGCGGAAATTAATATTAAAAATAGAAGATAAGTTAATTGTAAAACGCTTGGCGAAAGAGGTACTTCAAATTTTCTTTCTGAGACTCCTAATTCAATCGCTTTTTTCTTCGCTAATTTATCTAAAAGAATCTCTTGCGGTTCAAGAGACGGCATCGTCTGTATCTCTTTTCTTTTAAAATTTCCGAATAGATGGAATGCGGACATATTTTTTTAAAATTAACTTCAAAAGAACGGTTAAAGAAATCATTAATAAAATTCCCGTACCGAGTTTCTGGTTGGAAAAAATATCCCAAAAGAAACCAGCACAAAAAGCAGAAAAAACAGCATAGTTTTTATTGGGATGTTCCAAAAAAACTATTAAAACTTGCGATATTAAAATTAGACTGGGTAAAAAAGAGAAAATTCTAAAATGGATAAAAAAACTTGTTTCCAATAAAGACAAAAGATAAAAAAATAGAATAAAAAAAAGATATTTTTTCATTTAGAAATTATTAATCACGAACAATGTTTCAGTCGTACCGATATCAAAGAATGGTTCTATTTCAGCTATCTGAAATGGTTCGGCATCCTGTTTTTTAATTGTTTTAATTTGACCTACCAATAATCCTTGAGGATATTTTTTACTTAAATAATGAGTGATAACAACATCTTTCTCATTTATTTCTTTTTCTTTGGGAACTAAATCCAATAAAAGATTTAAACTGCCATCACCTCTTGCCAAACCGTCAATGTCTTTGTTTTGGATTTGCACATCTAAAGAATTATCTTTAGAAGAAAGTAGAATAACCCTGGAAAAATGATCATAAACTTCTGATATTTTACCAACTAAAACCTTTTGGCCGGTTATTACCACCAAACCATTAGATAAATTATCTTCTAACCCCTTATTAATCATAATTGAATCTTGGCCAATATCTTTACCAATAATTTTAACCAACGTTAAATCAAACTCTTTTTCCATCTCTAACCCGAGGGCGTCTCTTAAATCTTGATTTTCTTTTTCTAAATCTTTTAGTTTTGAATTATCAGCCAAAAGATTCAAAATATTTAATCGTAATAATCTATTATCTTCTCCTAATAATTGAATTTTGAAAATCATTTCCCAAAAACTAGAAACAGAGTCACCAGCTTCATTAAAAACACATTGAATTGGTTGAGAAACGGAATAGAAAAAAGTTTTAATTTTTTTAGAAAATGGAAAAAAATTCAAAGTAATCAAAGCAAGAAAAAACAGAAAAACAGTTATAATGATTTTAATTTTTGGAGTGAGTTTCATTTTATTTTAATAAAACAAAAACGAAGTATTTATTCTTATATCTTATCTTAATTTTTCGAAAAGAAAAGTTTTTTCCAAAACAAAAAGGCGCTTTGGTGGCGGCTACCTACTTTAGCACAAAGTACTATCATCGGCCTTTGAGTATTTCACTTCTGTGTTCGGAATGGGAACAGGTGGGACAACTCTAGAATAACCGCCACCAAAACGCCTTTTAATGGTCATTAATTGCTAGCTAAATAAAATTACGACTTATTAGTAACACTCGGCTTAACCCATTACTGGGCTTACACCTGTGTCCTATCAAGGTTGTAGTCTTCAACCTGTCTGAGAATCCTAATCTTGGGGTTTGCTTCGTGCTTAGATGCTTTCAGCGCTTATCAATTCCCGACTTAGCTACCCAGCGATGCTTTTGGCAAAACAGCTGGTACACCAGAGGTCCAGTTGATCACGGTCCTCTCGTACTAGTGATCACTCCCCTCAAGATTCAAAACGCTTGCAGTAGATAGGGACCAACCTGTCTCACGACGGTTTGAACCCAGCTCGCGTATCTTTTTAATTGGCGAACAGCCAAACCCTTGGAAGCTTCTCCACCTCCAGGATAAGATGAGCCGACATCGAGGTGCCGAACCGGACCGTTGATATGAACTCGCGGGTCCGACTAG
The DNA here is from genome assembly GCA_018813025.1 of Patescibacteria group bacterium. GTDB lineage: Bacteria > Patescibacteriota > Minisyncoccia > Minisyncoccales > DG-74-3 > JAHJCL01. The sequence continues at coordinate 5,093 of JAHJCL010000035.1, read as the reverse complement.
CCTGTTATCCCCGGGGTAACTTTTGTCTGGTAATCTTCCACGGTCCTACGAACCATGGTCGGTTCACTAAGTTCTGGTTTCCCAACTGCGCGACACATCCGTCTTGCAGTAAAGCCGGCTTATAGCTTTGCCCTAACAGCACGATTTCCATCCGTGCTTAGCCGACCTTTAAACGCCTCCATTACTTTTTAGGAGGCAAGTGCCCCACTTAAACTGACCATCAGAAACTGTCTTTTAAATAAATTAAAGTTAGAATTATAATTTTGAAAGAAGGGTGTTTCATTGGCGACTCCATCACGTCCGAAAACGCAATTTCAAAGTCTACCCTCTACACTACGCATCCAAAACCAGAACCCAATATCTGAATACAGTAAAGCTCCCGGGGTCTTTCCGTCTAGCTGCAAGTAACCGGCATCTTTACCGGCGTTGCATTTTCACCGAGCTACTCCTGGAGACAGTTCCCAAGTCGTTACACCTTTCATGCGGGCCGTAACTTACACGGCAAGGGGTTACGCTACTTTAACACGGTTATAGTTACCGCGGACGTTTACTGGCGCTTCACCCGCCTGGCCTTCGCTAAAAGCGAAGACTAGCAGAATTAACGTTCCAGCACTGGTCAGGTCTCAGCCCCTATACATCCTCTTACGAGTTAAGCAGGGACCTGTGTTTTTGATAAACAGTCGCTTGGGATCGTTAGCTGTGGCCGCATTGCTGCGGCAGGGCATATTGCGAACTTACACCCGCTTTTTTGCCTAGTTCCTTCAGGAGATTTCACTCGTTCACCTTAGTGCACTTACACTTGTCTACCTGTGTCGGTTTGCGGTACGGAACCTATTAAAAATAACTCAAGACTTTTCTGGGAAGAATGCTCTTTTGAATTTCCTTTCCCGAAGGAAAGAATTTTAACAACACTTGAAAATCCTTGCGGACTCTCTTATGCAATTAACGGAAATCCAATAATCCGCTCAAAGTACTATTCTTCGTCCTCTTGAGGTTGTTTAATAGATGGGCCGGAATATTAACCGGCTGTCCATCAGGTACACCTTTCGGTTTTCCCTAAGGACCGCCTAACCCTTAGCTGATTGTCATTGCCAAGGAAACCTTAGACTTTCGGTGTGCAGGAGTCTCACCTGCATTGTGGTTACTCGTGCCAACATTATCTCTCCCTACCGCTCCACCAAGCATCACTACTTGACTTCACAGCGATAGAGATGCTCCCCTACCACACTGTTAGTAAACTAACAGTATCCTTATCTTCGGTACTAAACTTAGTCCCGATAAATCTTCGGCGCAGAATTCCTTAGTTAGTAAGCTGTTACGCACTTTTTAAAGGATAGCGGCTTCTGGACTCACCTCCTAACTATCTCTGGAATTCAACCTCCTTAAGATACACTTAGTTTAGTTTAGGGACCTTAGATTAAGATCCGGGCTGTTTCCCTCTCGACCACGGAGCTTAGCCCCCGTAGTCTTACTGCCGACAAACAACGACCGACATTCGGAGTTTGGTTGGAAAAGCTGAGCATAGCCCAAGCAGTCCCATTCAGTGCTCTACCTTCGGTCGCCTTAAATCGACGCTAGTCCTAAAACTATTTCGGGGAGAACCAGCTATTCCCAGGCTCGATTAGCTTTTCACTTCTTACCACAGATCATCTCAGAGCATTGCACAACTCACGAGTTCGAGCCTCCTCTCGCTTTTCAGCAAGATTCACTCTGTCCATGGTAAGCTCGCCTGGCTTCGGGTCTTAGGCCTACTCCTTATGCGCTATTAACGCTCGCTTTCGCTTTGCCTCCGTTCCATAAGAACTTAGACTTGGAGTAAACCTAAACTCGTTGGCTCATTCTTCAATAGGCACGCCGTCACTATGTAAACATAGCTCCGACTCCTTGTGGGCAAATGGTTTCAGGTTCTATTTCAACGGGATTACCTCCCTACTTTTCACCTTTCCCTCACGGTACTGGTGCACTATCGGTGAGATTAAGTATTTAGCCTTAGCCGGTAGTCCGGCTTGCTTCCCACCAAGTCGTCTTGGCCTGATGGTACTCAAGAAAAATATCAAGGAGCATAAAGTAGTTTTTAAATACGGGACTATTACCCTTTATAGTATCCCTTTCCAGGGTATTTCTTTTAACCAACCTTTATTATTCTCCCTCAGAAACATTTGACTTAAGAACAAATGCCCCCGACAATATTCCCTTACAACCCCTGTTATAAATAACAGGTTTGGGCTGTTCCCTTTTCGTTCGCCACTACTCGGGGAATAAACTTCGTTCTATTTTCCTCCGCTTACTAGGATGTTTCGCTTCAGCGGGTTTGCTTCCCGTAATATACGGGATAATAAACTTTATTGTCTATTGGGTTTCCCCATTAGGAAGTCTTCGGATCAAAGGTTGCTAGACACCTCCCCGAAGCTTATCGCAGTCACGCCACGTCCTTCATCGCCTTAATCTCCCAAGGCATCCACCATTCGCCCATAAAATTAACATTTAGCTAGCAATTAATAACCACTTATTAATTGTTACGAATTGACCACGTAAAAAACATAAAAAACATTATTAACGTTTTGTATTTTCTATATTCTGTTTTTTAAGTACTGTCCATTTCTGTCAAACAAAAAGCCGCTTGAGAAAGCGGCTTCATAGCTATAATAAAAAGCTTGATCTATCCCTAGCCGCTTGCTTTTTGATTAAACTTTTTGTTCATCATCATATGTGACATATATATTATCAGATACAAAAAGCTTGTCAAGTTGAGCAACTTGGGAATCTTTTTTCTTATTTAAGCTTGTTTTTTAAATCACGCAATATTTCAGCAGCAACGTCTTTTCCACCCAATCCGAAGGAAAGTCCGAAAGCAATAACCAAGGTGTAAACTAATCCTTGGAATAATGTTTCCATAAAAGGACGGGCAATACCTAATTGATATAAAATTGCCAACATGGAAAAAATCCAAATTGACCATTTAACAATCATGCTGACGACTTGTCCGTAACCAATCTTAATTCCTTCAACAGCTGTCCTGACAACTTTCTCAACAATATCAACCATAATAACTGTTACTGCAAAAATCAAGGCGGCAACAATTACATTAGGAAGATAATCTAAAACGCTTTTAACGAATATGGCAAACTGAACTAATCCTAAAATCTCTACAGAGACTAATAAGAAAACAACAACTAAAATCCATTTAACAATGCCACCGATAAAGGCTGAAGCACTAATTTTTAAATCAGCTTTTTGCAAAGCTTCTGTCCAGCCGGTTTGATTGAAGATTTTATCAAGATTTAAACGTCTAAAAATTTCTGTTACCAACCTTCCGACACCGATAGCAAAAATCCAACCTACTAAAAATACTACAATAGCTCCTATTAATTGAGGAATAAAGTTTAAGAATGTTTGCCAAAGATTTTGAAGGGCAATAATAGTAGTTTCTGCCCAAGAGTAAACCATCATAATTTATTTTTTCTTAATTCTAATTAATTAGTCGAGTTCGACCTTTAATTAATATTTTTTAATTATATCAGAAATAGGTATAAAAATAAACAGTCAAGTCTTTCCTGAAAGTGGACCCGACCGGACTCGAACCGGTGACCTCGACATTGCAAATGTCGCGCTCTACCAACTAAGCTACGGGCCCATCTGCTATACGAAGAAATATTATGTGGGCGTGGAAGGAATCGAACCTTCGACCCCGTTCTTATCAGGAACGTGCTCTACCACTGAGCCACACGCCCAAACTAAATTCTTTCTAAAACAAAAATTATTTTATAACCTGGATCTATTATTTCAAAAATATTGGTTGCTCTTTTTTCAGCAATAATTTTCAATCCCAATTCATCAAACAATTGCTTCCATTCTTTTTCAGTTTTAAAACTAAATTGATAATTAGTTTTTTGGAAAAAAGTAATATAACCGACTTCATGAAACCAACATCTTATTTTAGAAAATAACCCTTGGGGTAAATCTTCATAAATTATAATCCTTTTAGCCACTCTTTGAATTTCTTTTAAAACTGCTTTGGGATTTTTAGTATGATGTAAAACATAGCTTATCAAAACTACATCAAAACTCAAGTCATTAAAAGGGAGTTTTTCCTTCTCCATATCACCTATTATCTTAAACGGAATCGGAAAAATTCTTTGATCCTCAACATCGACTCCAAGAATGTCAGCTTTAAAACAATCTTTAAAAGTTTGAGTAACTATTGCCGAACCGCAGCCGAAATCCAAAATCTTATCTCCTTTTTTAATAAAATCAAAACACTCGGCGGACATCTTTTGGGCTGATTTTTTGTAAATTCCGGAAAAAAAAGAATAAAAATTCATTAACGATATTTTAACAAAAAAAAGCCAAAAAACAAGAACCTTAAAATTGGTCTTGTTTTCCAATCAAAAAAAGCTATTTTAATTCTTCCTCGACATCTTTAATTTCTTTATTTACAGATTCTTCAACAACTTTTAGAGTTTCTTTTAATTCATCACAAACTTTTTTTTCTTTATCAGTAAATCCTGGACGTGAATCCAACATTTCAATTCGTTTTTCGATTTCTTTTCTTAGCTCTTCAAAAGATGTTTGGACACTTTCTTTTACCTCTTTAGTTTCTTTTTTTAATATTTTTTTTGATTTCTGAATCCGGAAAACTAAAAATCCAAATATTAAAATTCCTAAAATCGAAATTAGAGCAAAAATTGAAACTAAGGTCTTGAAAGTAATCAAAATTGGTCCGAGAGCTAACCCACTTAGGGAAATTTCCATTGTTTTAGGCGTAGTAACCTCACTCACCGCCCCTCTTTTATCTTTAGCTTGGGCTGATAAATAATAAGTGCCAGATTTAATTAGGTCTCTTGTAAAAAATGACCATTCCCCTTGGCTATCACTTAAGGTCTGCCATTTTTTAATTACTTTTTCATTATTTTTCAAGAAAATTGTAATCTCAACTTCTGGAAGAGCCGTCCCCTCTATATAAAGTATCTTCTCTCCTGAAACATATGTCTCGGGCCAAATGGTAATCTGAGGATTTTCAATAGGTTTCACGTCTATTATTGTTTTGGATTCAACTCCGTTTCCAGCTTCGTCCATTGCCCGGACTATAACTG
>JAHJCL010000034.1 GCA_018813025.1 Patescibacteria group bacterium | reverse complement strand
TAAGCAATGTCTTTTATAAAATAAATAATAGCTAAGCCGATTAAGAAAAATACGAAAGAAATTAAAGATTTTTTTAATTCGGTTTCTTTTCTGATTTCGGGAATTAAATCTGATGCTGATACGTAAAGAAATCCTCCGGCGGCAAAAGCTAAAAGATAGATTCTTAACGGTCCTACTCTAACTGCTAAGAAATATCCGACAATGCCTCCCAATATGGTAGTTAAAGCAACCAGGAAATTAAGAAACAAAGCTCTGTTTTTTTCAAATCCGGAATATATCAAAACACCGAAGTCACCCATTTCTTGGGGTATTTCATGCATAGCAATAGCGACGGTAGTACTTATCCCTAATGGAATATTTGTCAGAAAAGCAGCGGCAATAATCAGGCCGTCAATAAAATTATGAATACTGTCACCCACCAGATTCATATAGCCGAATGTGTGAATTTGGCATTTTGGTTCGTGACAATGCCTCCAATGAAAAATCTTTTCAATCAAGTAGAACGAAGAAAAAGAAATTAAAACAATACTAAAAACGCTTTCCGGCCTTAAACGTTCCAATGCTTCCGGGATTAAGTGTAAAAAAGCGCCACCCATTAAAGTTCCTGCTGAAAGAGAAACCAGAGAAAAAACAATTTTTTGGAGAAATTCTTTTCTTTTACTTAAAGAAAAGATTCCGACTAAAGCAGCTAAACTTATTAAAAAAGATGAGATGAGAATATGCGAAAAAACAGTCATTCTATTGAATTAGATCCTTAAATCTTTCCCAAATAGACCTTCCCTCCTCCGGTATTTTTTCGTCAGCTTCTTTTATAAATTCTTCTTTCTCTTTTTGAAGTTCTTGTTCAATATAGGGTTTTCTTTTTTCTACTTCTTTACCCAGAAGAGACATAGTTTTATCCCAAATAATTTCTAACCATGGTTGAATAGATGTGTCCCACCATTTTGACCAAACATCTCTCATTTTACTCCATATAGGTAAAACCTCTTCTTTCCAAATTTGTTCTATTTTTCCTGGAAGAATACTTTTCATTTTTTCCCAAATATTGTTAAGAAATAACTTGATTTCACTAGTATTTTCCGGAACTTCAATAATTTTGGTTTCTTGAGCCCAAGAAGAACTTGGTATTATGACTATTGTTAGAACAAGTAACAATAAAGCGACAGTTAATTTATTCATAATAATTGTTCAGCTTCTTTAATTCTTTTTAATGTTTTTTCTTTTCCTAAGATTTCACTAATATCAAATGGTCCGGCTGAAGATTTTTTCCCCGTCATTGCTACCCTTAATGGCCAAAGTAAATATCCCCTATTCTCCATTCCAGTCAATTCTTTACCGAATTCTTCAGCCGCAGAAGACAACCTCTCTTCTAAATATTCCTTATTCCAATCTTTGTCTTCTATTTCAGATAATAATTCTATGAGTTCATCAATAGATAATTTGATCTGTTCATCGGTCGCTTCTTTCCACCTTAATAACTCTTTTTCATATTCTATATTATCTTTAAAGAAAAAATCAGTTAATTCAACTATATCAGAAAGTTTTATTAATCTTTCTTGATAAATTGAAACAATTTTTTTAAGCGTATCAAAAGAAATTATCTCTTCGGTTTCTTTAATTTTAAAATCAGGACTTTCTCCATTTTTAAATAACTTTAATGTTGCTAAGTCAGGTTTATGTGGATTGTTGCCAACTTTTTCAATTAAGCCGGCTTCAATTAAATAAGGAAGACATAATTCAATTAATTTTTCTGATGATTTTTGCCTTAAATAAAAAGAGTTTAAAAAATCCAATCTTTTAATATTAAAAATTGCCCCGGATTTTTGAATTTTTTCAATTGAAAAGTCTTTAACTAAAGAAGGTAAAGAATAAATTTCTTTATCAGTACCCGGATTCCAGCCCAAAAAAGCCATAAAGTTAATCATAGCTTCCGGTAAATATCCGTCTTTTTTATATTGAATGACCGAGGTAGCGCTGTGTCTTTTACTTAATTTAGAACGGTCAGTGCCCAATATCAGAGGTAGGTGAGCAAATTGCGGTTGAGGAAGTTCTAATGCTTCTTGAAGAAGAATTTGTTTAGGAGTATTGGAAATATGGTCTTCTCCTCTGATTACGTGAGATATCTTCATTTCATAATCATCAATAACTACGGCGAAATTATAGAGCGGAGTTTTTAAATCTTTGGCGATAACCATATCTCCTATCAGCGAAGTATCCATCTCTATTACTCCTCTAATTAAATCAGTAAATTTCACTTTTTTATTATGAACCCTAAAACGAATCACACATTCTTTACCTTGTCTGATATTCTTCTCCACTTGGCCTTTAGATAAATCAGAGCATTTTCCGTCATAGCGTGGCGGTTGGCCGATAGACATTTGATATTGCCTTTGAACTTCCAATTCTTCTTTAGAACAAAAACAATAATAAGCTTGTTTATTATCCAAAAGTTTTTGTAGATACTTAGAGTAAATATCTAAACGTTCGCTTTGGCGATAAAATTTACATTCACCTCCTTTGTCGGGTCCTTCATCCCAATCAATTCCCAGCCATTTTAAACCATCCAAGATATTTTGTTCAAATTCCGGTTTTGACCTCTCTATATCAGTGTCTTCAATTCTAACAATGAAAGACCCGTTGTTTTTTTTCGCAAAAAGATAGTTAAAGAGAGCTGCTCGAGCAGTTCCGATATGCAAAAAACCGGTGGGAGAAGGAGCTATCCTAACCCTCACTTGTTTGAATTTTTGAATCTTATCAGGAGTCATTAATTCTATTTTAATCTAAAATTTCAAGAAAACAAATAAGCAAGCTTGTTTTTTTAGGCAAAAAAATAGTTAATGATTTGTTTTGCCATATTTGTTGCCGCTGTCGGCTTAGCAAATTTTTGAGCTGCCTGGCTCATTTTTTCCAGTTCTAAGGGATGAGCAAAAAGATTTTTTAGCTTTTCTAGAAAGAAATGAGAAGTAAAATTGGCTTCTTCTAATACTTGACTGGCGCCATCTTGGGCATAAGTATAAGCATTTTTAATTTGATGATTTTGGGCTGCTTCTGATATGGGAACCAAAATAGATGGTTTGCCTAAAGCTGCTATTTCAAAAATTGACCCTGCTCCGGCTCGCGAAACAATTAAATCAGCCAGTTGGTAAGCTTTTTTTAATTCTTGCTCTCTGAAAAACGGAAAAGGATGATAATATTTTTCTAAATCTTCAGATATTATTACTTTGGATTCATTTTCAATTTGTTTGAAGTTTTTGATGCCTGTTTGATGGATTAGCTCAAATTCTCGCAATAATTCAGGCAATACTTCAAATATCTCATCATTAATTCTTTGAGCCCCCTGAGATCCGCCTAAAATTAAAATAATCGGTTTTTCATTGGTAGTTTTAAAAAAATCTTGGGATAATGTTTCTGATTCGTCAAGCATTTCTTTTCTTATTGGATTACCAACCAAAATTATTTTTGATTGGGAAAAATATTCTGTATTCGGAAAAGAAACGAATATTTTTTTAGCAAAACGGGATAGAAAACGATTGGTTGCGCCGGGAGCTACATCTGATTCGTGTAAGAACAAAGGTGTCTGTAATAACAATCCGGCTATTGCCGGAGGAAAAGAACCAAATCCTCCTTTACTGAAAATTAAATCAGGAGCTAAAAAAAAGATATATAAAAATGATTGGAGAATACCAATTGGTATTTTAAAGAAAATATCAAAGAAATTTTGAATTAAGCTGGCTATTGTTAAATATCTTCTTACCTTCCCAGTACATATTGTTTTGACTTTAATCCCCTCTTGCGATAATAAAACCGAAGAAAAATCATCTCTTGGTCCAATGTAAAAAAATTTAATATCTTGAGGATAAATTTTTCTTAATTCTCTAGTAATGGCAATAATCGGAAAAATATGACCTCCGGTTCCGCCTCCGGTAAAAAGTATTTTCATAATTTTTTTTAATGAAAAATTACAAGGTTCTTGCTGAAAGCAAGGTTCTTATTTTTTGATTTTTAGCTTGATTCTTTAGATATATTTAATAATAGCCCAACTCCGATTAATTCACTAATCAAAGCTGACCCTCCATAACTTATAAAAGGTAAAGGAACGCCGGTTAAAGGGATTACGCCAATCATTGTAGAGATACTAATAAATGCTTGTAAAACTATCCAAGAGCTAATACCTATGGCTGTTAATTGATTAAATGTATTTTTAGAATGGTAGGCAATTTTAAATCCTCGCCAAATAAATAAAGCAAAAAGGGAGATCAGAATAAAACTGCCGATAAATCCGGTTTCTTCGGCAAAAACAGAAAAGATAGAATCGGATATAAGTTCAGGTAAGAATCCGAATTTCTGTTGGGAAAATCCTATTCCGACTCCAGTCAGTCCGCCTGAACCAATAGTTATTAAGGATTGTTTTAATTGATAACCGACTCCCATTGGATCTGTTTCGGGGTCAAAAAATACTAACAGTCGATTTTTTCTATAATCAGCTTTCATTAAAAGAATAAAAGCGAGAATTCCAGTTAAGCCCAAAAAAGGAGTATGCCAGAAAGGAGAATTAGCGGAAAAATAAACAATGGCGGCAATAATAGCGATAATTCCGAAAGTACTGACATCTGGTTGTGAAACCATTAAGAACCCAACTATTGATATTATGATTAAAAATATTAGCAAGCTTAAATTTTTATTACTACTTTCTTCAATCTTTTTATCTTGGCGGGAACTCCACCAACTGGCCCAATATAGGATAATAGTTAACTTTAAGAATTCAGCCGGTTGAACCGTGAACACTCCTAAGTCTAACGCCCTAATCGTTCCTTTAGTTATACCAATAAGCTTGGGTAAAATGACTATAAATAAAAGAAATAAATTAAACAAAAATATTATTGGTGCTTTCTTTTTAATCCACTCTAAATTTTGTTTAAAAACCAGAAATCCTAAAATAATTCCCGGAATCAATCCGAACTGTATTTGATGTCTTAAGAAATAAAAAGTTGAATCAAAATTTTTGTAAGAAACGGAAGTAGAAACGCTGGCTAATGTTAAAATTCCCAAAACAACAAGGGCAATAGAAGTATACAGTAAGATGCTGTCTGGTTTGTTTTTAACTCCGGCTATATTTTTTGACATATTTCTTAAAAAGATTGCCTTTTTCTTTGTAATCTTTAAAAATACTGAAACTGGAAGAAGCAGTAGAAAGTAAGCAGATTTTATTCTTAGATGTTTGTTGATAGGCTATTTTAACCGCATCAGGCATATTGTCTACAAAAAAATGTTTTAAAGGATTTTTATTCGTCATTATTTTACTAATTTCTTTCCAAATTATCTGCCCGGTTGTGGGAAATAGGATTAGATTTTTAATTTTGCTTTTTAGAACTTCCTTAGCCAGTTTTTTAAAATTTAATCCCCTATCAAAACCGCCCAACATTATGGTTTGAACATTATTACCAAGAAAATTAAAAGCATAGATTGTTGCTTCCGGAATTGTTGACAAAGCATCATTATAAAAAGTAATTCCCTTAAATGTTCCTACTAATTCCAAACGATGGGGCAAAGATTTAAAATTTTTAATAGCCTCGGTAATTTTTTTACCTGGAATCTTAAATATTTTCCCGACTTCTCTGGCAGCTATTTTATTTAATTCGTAATATTCTCCTTTTATCGGAATCTTTTTAGCTTTAGATTTTTTGGCAATATATCTGACTAATTTATCATTGGAGTTATAGACCAGAAAATCTTTTTTATTCTGATATTTGGTTATATTGGCTTTAGCTTCCGCATATTCCTTAAAGCTTTTGTAGTAATCTAAATGTTCTGGAAAAATATTAAGAAAAACAGCAATTTGCGGAGATTTTTTTAAATTAAATAATTGATGGCTGGAAAGTTCATAAACATAGATATCTTTGTCAATTGCCGATGATAATAAACTTAGAACCGGTTTGCCGATATTTCCAACTAAATGAGCCTTTAATCCATTTTTTTTTAAAATTTCATAAATTAAAGAAGCAGTGGTGCTTTTCCCTTTGGTTGCAGTTATCCCTACAATTTTACCCGGACAATTTTCAAAGAAAATTTCTGTTTGAGATGTGATTATTTGCCCTCGTTTTAGATATGGTTTAATTTCTTTCGGCGAGATTCCCGGTGATTTGATAATAACATCGTAATCTTTCAATTCTCTTAGATAGTTTTCCCCCAAATGCCGTTTAATCAGTTTTTCGCTTTTCGCTTTTCGTTTTACGCTTTCCGTTCTATCCGCTATCCCAAATGTTTTTTCAGGAAAAAGCTTCCTCAAAAATTTGAGAGTATCTATCCCCTCTTTCCCGAATCCCAGAATCAGTATTTTTTTGTTTTTTAATTCTTTCAGTTTCATCTTTTCGTTTTATTTCGTGAGTTTTAAAAGATTCCAAAATTCTTTTGGCAAGTTGTTTTGTTTATCCCAGGAATCCATTATTGTTTGCGATTCTTTTTTTAAATTTTTGTATTTAGGTAAAATATTTTTTTCAAAATATTTTAAAAGATACGGTAGTTCTTGATTTTCTTTTTCAATTTTTTGCTTACTAAGATATAGCGCTACTAAACTTTCTTTTCGGGTTCCGACACACTCAAATGGTTTGAAATTAGCTTCTCCGATCAGTTCTTTCATCATTGATAGAAGTTCTTTATTTTCAAATAAATCTTGGCCAAATATGTTAATCAATTTTTCGGTTTCAATAAATGGATGCAAAGACATAAAAACGAATAAGCATTTAGCACAATTACAGCACCATTTTTGGGTCGGTTTTTTTCTTCCCGATTGAGTTTTGTGCGCTTCATTACAGCTTAAAAAAATAGGAAAATACTTGGAAAAATTAGAAAACAATTGAGCTATTTGAATTTCATATAAGGGTCTTAAAAAACTAAAATATTCAATATTTTTAGCTAAATATTTTTTAGAATAATCTCTGAAGTTTTTCTCAAAATCAAAACTTTTTGAATATTGGTGGTTGATTATTTTACCTAAATATTTAACATTGCCCTCATTGGAACTTCTCTCGTTAGAAAGAGTAATATTTTTATAATCAAAAATTATTCCCAATAAAACGCTTAAAAATGCTAAATAAGCAGAAAAGGGAGTGTGTCCGTTTAAAAAACCTTTTTTATTAAGGATTAAAAGTTTTTTATCAATTGTTCTTTGAACAATAATTGACTTTAAGCATTTACCCGTTTTAATTACTTTATTGATGGTTGGATTAGGATTTAAGGCAAAACAATTAATTTCTTGATTGGTTTTTTTCAGTGATTCTAAAGTTACTATTGAATCTTTTCCTCCGCCAATCGCCACTAAAAATCTGTTTTTTAATTTTCTTTCCAAGAAATCAGTCGTACGTCGAACTGGCATGGGTCTGGTGGTAATTTTTAAGAAATTTTTATCTTTAAAATTTATTTCATTTTCATAAAAAAATTGACCTAAACCGTTGAAAATTAAATTTTTCCACCACAAAATTTGTTTTTCGTTCAAATAACCGGCCTCTATTTTTATTTCAGCCGAACAAGTGGCCTTCCAATAACTTAGTAATTCGATCAAGCCTAAATGGAAGATTAAATTATCCAGACCAACACCTTTAATTTGATTAACTGATTTAAGGTCAATATTTTTAATAACCACCTTAGGTTTAAACTCAATATCAGGTTCTATTTTAAAAGTAAAAAAAATTTCTAAATTTTTTTTGACAATTCGATGAGAATAATTCTGATATATAAAGCGAGGATATTTTTTTCTTAATTGTTTGAAATTCATATTAAATACCATTTTGAGCTAAGAGACGGATAGCAACACCCAATATTGCAAAAATAATTCCAACAATCCAAAATCTCATAGTTACATTATAAGAAGGCCAACCCTTGGCTTCAAAATGATGATGGATTGGAGTTGATAGCCATATTTTTTTATGAAAGAATTTTTTTGAGAATAACTGTAAGATTACCGAAGCTGATGTGACTATAACTGGTAAGGCGATAATCGGTAGAACCACCACAGAATCAGTTAAGAAGGCAGCTACAGTCATTGTTGAGGTCAATCCCAGCATTCCGGTTTCTCCCATATAGAATTTAGCCGGAGGGATATTAAACCAAAGAAAAGAAAATAGGGTTCCGAGAATTACAGCACAAAAAGAAGCTAAATCAGCTTTGCCTTGGGCAAAAGCAATAATTGTAAAAGCGGCAAAAATAGAAGCGAAAACACCACCGGATAATCCGTCAATCCCATCAATTATTCCGCCGGACCAAGACGCCAGCATAATTGTAATAAAAAGAGGGATATACCAAATACCAATATTAATGTCTATTCCCTGGGGAAAATTAAAAATTAAAGGAATATGAATTGTGCTTTTATCCAACTTATAATAAAACCATAATCCTCCGATTAATCCGATTAAAGCAACTAAAAATAATCTTTTTTTAAAACTCATTCCACCGCCGATATATTTTCCTTTATCTGATATTGTTAAAAAGTCATCAAATAAACCTAATAATGAAGCTGATATTAACGTGAATAATGGCAACCAAGTTTCCGGTCTGGAAAGAAAGTTTAGCCTTTTAAGCCACCAGATATCAGAAATATTAGCTAAAATAAAAAAAATTGAGATAACGATGAGGCTGGCCAACCATATTATAATTCCTCCACCTCTGGGAACTTTAGTTTCATTTTCTTTATGCAAACCGTAGAAAACACTGGCTTCTTCTCCGGTAATAGTTTTTTGTCTGGCTCCTTTTTTCCAGAATTTAAACTTATATAAAAGATTGATTATAACTGGAGCTAATAACAAAGAAACAATTGCCGAGCAGGTTGCCAGAAAAAGAATTTTTATTACATCAAAAGTAAAAATAGTCATTATTGTGTTTGCCAGTTAATAAGTTTTTGGGTTTCAACGATTCTTTGGGTTGGTGAAGAAGCGCCCAGCAAGATATTAATAAAAATAGTTTGTTGGCTGTTCTCTGATACTAAAAGCATACAACCGCCGGCTTCATTAGTATAACCGGTTTTACCGCCAACGGCTCTGAAATCTGGAGGAAAATAAATACCGCTAACTCCATTATGGGTGGCATATGGTCCTTGATCCAAAGACATCTGAAAAATTAACGGATGTTTGTCTAAAATATATCTAGTTAAGTTAAGTAAATCTTGAGACGTAGAATGGTTTAATTGCATGGGGTCAATTTGAGAGCCATTTAATTCTTTCGGTTCTAATCCCGTTGGATTGATAAAATTAGTATTAGTTAATCCTAACTCTTGTGCTTTTTGATTCATTTTTTGAACAAAATTTTCAGTTGTGATAACTTCCGAAAGAGCCCAAGCCACATCATTACTGGAATAAATCAACATCAACCTCAAAATATTTTCAATGGTGAAACTGTCGCCTTGCTTAAAATTTCCATAAATCGGTACATTATCTTGACTGGCCGCTTTCTCCGATAAAACAATTGTTTTTGAAAAAGAATAATTGTTTTGATTTTCCAGCACCACTACTGCTGTCATCAGTTTGGTTAGTGAAGCGATTGGTAGTATCTCATCAATATTTTGTCTTAAAAGAATTTTTTCTCTTCCATATTTATTAATTTTTAAAGAAATAACTGACTTAGCCTCGATTGCCGGTTTTTCATCTTTGATTGGCAATTGAGCCAAAACCATGTTTTCAAAAGGCTCGGAAATTTCCTTATAAAAAAAATTCTCCAGAATATTTCTGAAATCGTTCATTCCTAAAACAAAAACAAGACTTAAAAAAAATCCTACTGAAAAATATTTTAATTCTCTTTTGGTCATTTCTTAATTTTTTTTGTTTTCTTCTTAGTTTTGGTTTTAGCGGTTTTCTTTTTAGGTTGTAAAAGCGATAATCTTTCATCGATTCTTTCCATGTCTCTTGGGAAAGCATTGGCTTCCCTGATATTTTCTAATCCAATAATCTGTTTAACAATTCTTTCCAAACCCATGGCAAATCCTCCTTCCGGTGGCATTCCGTATTTAAAAGCTTGCAGATAATATTCAAAATCCCTTGGGTCACTCCCCCACTTTTTAATATTACTTATCAGTTTTGTATAATCGTTTATTCTTTGTCCTCCGGTTGTTATTTCTAATCCGCGACAGAGAATATCAAAACTTAAAGTATGTTCGGGGTCTTTTGGGTCCGGGTAAGTGTAAAATGGTCGTTTTTTAGTCGGATAGTGGGTTATAAAAATTAATTCGGAATTATATTTCTCTTTTGCGAACAAACAAATTTCTTTTTCGTCTTCTGGCTCTAAATCAGGTTCTTTTCTGTTATCTCTTTTTGTTCTTTTAAAAATTATTTCTTGAGCCTCGCGCATTTTTAATCGCGGTAATTTATCGTTTAATTGCGGTAAAACTACTCCGAGTGTTTTTAATTCTTCGGAACAATTATTTTTAACATCGGATAACATGTTGCGTATTACTGTTTCAGCAACTTCCATCGTATCTTCCCAAGAATCAATAAAAGCCATTTCCATATCTAAACTGGTGTATTCGGCCAGATGTCTGGTAGTAACGCTTGGTTCGGCCCTGAATACTTTATTGACCGTAAAAACTCTTTCAAAACAGTTAAGCATTATTTGTTTGTATAATTGGGGGCTTTGAGTCAAATAGGCATCGTAATCATAATAGTCGATATGGAAAACCGCTGCCCCGCCTTCAGCATTAGCCGGCACAATTACGGGCGCCTGAAATTCAGTGAATTGTAATTTTTGTAAAGTTCTTCTGAAACTATTTATTATTTCTTCTTCTATTTTAAAAATGGCCTTAATTTTTTGATTTTTAACAACCAATGGTCTGTAATCTAAAAGAGTTGGTAAACTGACTTTAAGCTCTTGTATATCAAAAGGAAGTTGTTCTGATTTGGCCAGTATTTTAATATCCTCCGCTTGTAATTCTACTTCTCCGGTTTTAATTTCAGAATTAATCATTCCTGTTGGTCTTTTTTGAATTGTTCCAATAATCTCGACAACCCATTCTGATTTTAATTCTTGAGCAGCATTATACGGTTCTTGATTTTTTTCATTAAAAACAACTTGGATAATACCACTCATATCTCTTAAATCAATAAAAAGAATTTTTCCGTGCACTCGACGGTTATTTATCCAGCCAGCTACTTTTATTTTTTCGCCGATTTTATTGATTGTTTCCTGATTGAAAATTCTTTTCATATTAAATATATTTTTTAATAGTGTCGATAATCTGTTTGGGAGTATAATTTGTCTTGATTAAGTAATCTTTTACGCCTAGCTCTAAAGCTTTTTTTCTGGTTATTAAATCGTCGTAATTGGAAAAAACAATTACTGGTGTAGAGCTCACGTTTATCATTTTAGGGTCTTTTGTTAATTTTTCAAGAAAGAAAATTCCATCTTCTCTTGAAAGCAATATATCGAGTATCACTAAATCTATTTTTTCTTTTTCCATTACTGATAAACCCTCTTTAGCTTCTAATTTCCAGATAACTCTAAAACCGGCTTGAGAGAATTTCTCTTGATACATCTTCGCTAAGATGGTTTCATTTTCAATTAGAAGTATTGTTTTCATAATAAGCTATTTTGAACCGGGATTTCTATAGTAATGGTTGATCCTTTCCCCAGTCCTTTACTTTCAGCGTTGATTTTACCATGATGCATTTCCACGAATCTTTTAGCTATGTAAAGACCTAGGCCGGATCCTTCGGTATAAGATCGGTTACCGGCTGATCCTCTTGAGAAGCTTTTGAATAATTTAGCTATTTCTTTCTGAGTCATTCCTAAGCCAGTGTCTTTTATTTTTATAATAATTCTATTGTGGTTTTTGGGTTGAATTTGGGTAATAACTTCTCCTTTATCAGTATATCTTATTGCATTGTCGATGATGTTTAAAATAATATGTCTCATCTTGTCTGAGTCTGCTATGATTCGGGGAAGCGGTTTAGACGGTTTTTCAAACTTGAGATCAATATTTTTTCTTTGCGCTCCGTGAGAGAGTTCATTAATCACGCTTTTAATTATTTCTTCTAAATCTATTTTTTGAAAATCTATTTCTATTCCTCCGGCTTCTATGCGCGAAACATTTAAAATGTCATTAACGAGTTTTATCAATCTTTCATTGGATTGATAAACGCTTGATATGGATTTCTGGGCTTTTTCCGGCAATGGGCCATAGCTTCCTTCTAAAAGCATTGAAATATATCCTTTGATAGCGCTTAAAGGCGTTCTTAATTGATGTGAAGCAATTGAAAGGAATTCTGATTTGGCTTTATTTAATTTTTTTAATTCTTGATATGTTTTTTCCAATTTTTCTCGAAGTTGAATTTCATGAATTACGCTTCTAATAAGTGAATAGCCAAAGTATAAAAAGACGACTAATAACAATGTTTTAAAGAGCTTGGCCAATAAGTCAGGAGTAAGAAAGAAAATATCTATAAGTATTGAAAGAGCGATTAAACTCACCAAAAGAGCTGTTAAGACAATTTTTATGCCGAATAAATT
>JAHJCL010000033.1 GCA_018813025.1 Patescibacteria group bacterium | reverse complement strand
TATTTATTGAAAAATTTCCGTCGTTCGACTCCCAAGCTTCTTTTATAAACTACTGGCGGACTTTGTCTCGCCGTAGCTTCGCGAAGCTCGCCTCCGCTCTTAAGAGCTTCGGCGAAGCGAAGGCGGAGGCGGAAGGATTCGAACCTTCGGTGGCCGAAAGACCACAACAGTTTTCGAGACTGTCCGATTCAACCAGCTCTCGCACGCCTCCAATTCTACCATTTAAAATTAACCTTAGGTTCTGTACCAGCTATTAATCTTTTAATATTCTCTCTCATTGCTAAGGTTATAATCAATGCTCCTAATAGTCCATAGATAAAATAATAGAATGGAAAATTAAAGAAAAACAGAATTGTTAACGACCAAACAAATATTAAATTAGTTAAGCTGGTTATTCTAAATAAAATTAAAGCTATAATCCAAAGCAGAAAAGAAAATAAGAAAAAATTAAATCCGATTAATACAATTGTAGCGCCAAAAAAAGTAGCTGCACCTTTACCTCCCTTAAAACCTAAAAATATCGGAAAAATATGGCCAACCATCGGCAAAAGAGAGACCAAGATAAGACTATAGCCAGTCAGGTATTGTTGAACCAATAATACAGGAATAACTCCTTTTAGAAAATCTGTTGCGGCCGAAACAACTCCCCACCTCCAACCCAGCGCCCTAGAAAGATTAGTAGAACTAGTTGATTTTGAGCCAATAGTCCTAATATCAATCTTGTGTACTTTACCGATTAAAAAAGCAAGAGATATTGATCCTAAAAGATAAGCAAAAACTGATAAAAAAATAATATTCATATTCTGTCTGAATTATTTCTTAATTTGTTCTAAAGTTCTATTAATAATTATTTTATTTATTGGTACCATTATTCCACTTTTCTCTCCCAAATCAACCACTGCTCCATTATAATAATTAATTTCACTTAAATCCTTAGGTTTGCCTTCTCGGCCGGCATAAATTATTTTGGCAAAAAATCTTCTAAAAAGAAAAAGTATTTCTATTGGTAAAACAGATATAAACCAAGTTAATAACTTTACCGGATATCTAGGAAAATTAACGAATTGGCCACCAGACGCTTTTACTGATTCTATATATTCTTTTAATGATCCGACTTCTTCTTTAAATGATTCTCTATTTTCAAACCCTTCTTTAATGGAAAGACCTTGGCTGGCTGATGCAATGCCGATTAAATTTAAAAAAAGCTTAGAAAACTCCATATTTTTTACTTGTTCCCGGGGAAATTCGGTAAAACAAAACCCAGCTTTTTGGAATAAATCACTAAAATCTCCCATTCCCCAGATTACTCCGAAACTAATCCTAATCGGCAAAGAGTAGTTAACTTCGATAGTATCTTCTTCTTGTCTATCAATCGGATTAAAAAGGCTTACTCTAACTATTCTGATTTTATTTAAATCGGCTCCTAAAATTTCTTTTAAAGTTTCAATTGCCTCCTGACCGGCTTGAATACCATTTTGAGAAAGGACTAAATCAGGAAATATATTTTTCTCTTTACATTTCTGGTAATAATATTTGAGAGTTGAGGCAACAGGATTTTTAGTTGATAAAAAAATAATATCAGGTAAAAAGTTATTTGATAACCAATCTTCGTCTGAAATTATTCGACAATTAAGGGGAAAAGATTCCTTTCCCTTATTTATCATCACTTTTTTATCAATGTTTCTGGTAATACCTAGAATTTCGGCGGAGGTTGATAACTCTTGAGCAAACATTGTCCCAGTTCTACCACCAACACCAATGACTGCTATTTTTTTGTCTTCCATATTTTTTAGTAGTGGACCCAGCGAGAGTCGAACTCGCGACTCACCCATGCCATGGGCGTGTTTTACCACTAGACTATGGGCCCAGAAATATTAATTTAGGGATTATTTCTAATTCCAATTGAATTTCGGCACCCCCTCCCGAAATTACGCACACGCCTTTATAGTCTTTTTTCAATGTTTTCTTGCCGATAGTCCTTGGATCTGGTTTTGTTTTATAGAAGTTTTTTAAAGGTATTTTAGCAACTCTCGACCAAAATCTTTGAAGATTATCAATATCTTGATCTGCTCTATAACTTATCCTACATTTTAAGTCTTGTGGTTTTAAATGATAACATTTATTTAGAAGTTTTAGGTAAAGAATAATAATATTTGGATCGGAACTTCCAAGTACTAATCCCGGGTGGCTTTTCCATTTACCACCTTCGCCAAGGTACAACATAGCCAACGCTAACTTCATTGCTTTTAGATTGACATTTTTAAAAAGTACTAAATTTCTTCTTTTTATCTCAGATAAATACTTTTCCCTGTTACGTTTATTTATCTCCAAGGCAATTTTTCTTCCTTTTTCTCTATTAATCTCATTTAATATTTTAATTTTTTTATAATATTTCAAGGGTAAGGGTACACCCTTACACCAATAAGAAAGAGTACTTTCGGGAATAATTTTCCTTAGACTATTTTTAATTTCCGAATAAGTCTTGCCTTGTTTTCTGAGTTTTATAACTTTTTCTTTTAATTTTGCTCTGTCCATTAAATCATTGTACCATAGAGCTTATCAATGTGCAAAATATTCGTGCCCCCACTAGGAATTGAACCTAGATTTAGAGCTTAGGAGTCTCTCGTTCTATCCGTTGAACTACGGGGGCAATACCTTTTTAAACACTAATATGGTTTAAAATTAGCATTTTTTCAGCTTGTTGGCAATAATAATTAATGATAAAATTAAATTATACTTCGTTAATTATTAAATTATGAAATCTGATTCTCAAATCGTGAAAATAGTTAAAAATGCCTGTCCGGCAGTAATAACTGTTGTTATTACTAAAAACTTAACTAAAATGAGTGGTTTTTATTTTTTTCCGGCTGGCCCGGAACCTAAAAGAAAACCAGAACAAGAAAAAACAAGAGTAGGGGGTGGGTCAGGATTTTTGATATCCTCTAACGGTTTTGTCTTAACCTGTAATCATGTAGTCGGTGATAAAGAAGCTGATTATACTGTTGTTATCAGCCCTAAAGAAAAATACCCGGCTCAAGTATTAGCTCGCGATCCCATTACCGACATTGCTATCTTAAAAATCAATGGACGGGATTTTCCTTATCTTAAATTAGGTGATTCCAATAAAATAAATTTAGGCCAATCAGTTATTGCTGTGGGTAATGCTTTAGGTGAATTTCACGACACGGTAAGTACTGGCGTAATCTCCGGCCTTAGCCGCTTTATTACGGCCTACAGTGAATTTAACCAAGAAGCATCAAGATTAAGGGGTCTGATTCAAACTGATGCTGCTATTAATCCGGGCAATTCCGGTGGCCCGCTAATTAATTTAGGTGGTAAAGTAATAGGAATTAATACAGCCACGGTTATGGGAGCTCAAAATATTGGCTTTGCTATACCTGTTAATTATGCTAAAAAAGATTTGGAAGAAGTAAAAAAATATGGAAAATTAAGAAGGCCTTTTCTGGGAGTAAGATATATTATTTTAAATGAAGGAGTGGCCCAGAATAACAAACTACCGGTTGATTATGGCGCACTTATTGTTAGAGAAACATTCGGGGAGCCGGCTATTACTAATGGTTCATCAGCCCAAAAAGCCGGACTTCAGGAATACGATATCATTTTAGAATGTAATGGAGAAAAAATTACCGAAAAAAATTCTTTAACTGAAATTTTACAGAAATCTGGAGTTAATAAAAAAATTGAATTAAAAATTCTAAGAGACAAACAAGAAATACTTATAAGGATAAAACTACAAGAAAAAGAATAATTGAACAAAAAAAAGAGAGACATATAAAATGCCCCTTTTAATTTAAGTGTTTTGCTTTAGAGACAAAACAGATTTTCGAATAATATCTTAGTCAGAAGATTATTTCTAGTGACTACGAACTGTAAAGGTTTTCCTATTCTTTCTTGGATCTTTTTCGTTTTTAAGAGTTGTTGGATTTGAATACATTTGTAGTTTGGGTCCAAAATCTTTTTAGCCACTTCTTGACCGGAATCAATAGCTTGATGAATACCTTCCCCCGACCAACCAGAAGTAAGTCCTGCCGCCTCTCCAATTAAAAATATATTTTCGAAGTCAAATCCTTGATAATCATGGTTAATGAGTGAAGCTTGAAGTTTAGCATTACTTACATTGATTTTTTGATTTTTTAGCCACCTATGGAATCTTTTACTGAGTCCTCTAGCATTTTTTAATTCATCGAAGCAACCAACCTCAGTGGATTCTTTGTGTGGAAAAATCCAAGCATATCCGCTATTAAACATATCTTTATCCAAGAAAATCTCGGGATTTTGGGAAAAACTAGGTACCGAATATTGCATTGCCATTAAAGATTTTTCACTAGAAAGACCCAGCGATTTCCTTACTATAGAAAGACCTCCGTCTGCCCCGACTAAGTAGCTAAATTCAATCTCTCTGCCGTCCTTAAGAACCACAGAATTTTTTTTGACTCTCACGACTTCCGCATTGAATTCTATTTCCGCTCCACTCTCTAGGGCTTTCTTTAGCATCCATTGACCAAGTTTTTCTCGATTAACAGTGGCTATTAAAAATTCCTTCTTTCTACTAACCCTAATAGTTTTTCTGAAAGCATGAACTTCAACATTATGAGATATTGTTTCTGCTAAAGTAATCGGAATGTCTTTTAATCTGAAAGTTTTAGGTGTTAATCCTCCAGCACAAACCTTATGACCTATTTCAAGATTTTTTTCAAAGATCAGAACTTTTTTTCCATTTTGAGCCAACCCTTCAGCTACTTTTAATCCTCCCGGTCCAGCACCAATAATAATTACTTCCTTCCTATCAACCATATTCATCACCTCTCCTTTACTTGCTTGATACGAACTATTATCTCTCTAACAAACCCTGACAATAAAGTCAAACCCGAGAAAAACTCTCGGGTTAAATTTGGGTGGCTAGTCGGGTTCGAACCGGCGATGGCTCCTTCACAGGGAGCAGTGTTACCACTACACCATAGCCACCATTTATCTAATCCTGTGTCCTCGGCGCGAGTTGAACGCACAACCTACTCCTTAGAAGGGAGTTGCTCTATCCAGTTGAGCTACGAGGACAAGTAAAATTATTGTAGATAATTTTATCCTCTTAGTCAATTCTATTTCTAAAAATATCTAAATACTTTTTAGAATCAGCTTCTTTAAATCTTTGTTCCCTCTCAGCCCAAGTATCTAAAATATTTTGGTAGATTTCTTCTTTAAAATAAACTATATTTTGAGTTGGCTCAATTTCTAAGTCTTTAACTATAATTACTTTTTGATAAAAAATTAATATCCCTATCAGTAAAAATAACGCTGAAATAATCAGAAAAGCAAAAAGTGGCGCAGTCACTAATTTTCTGGGCAAATTGCTCAGAAATTTTTTAGTTGTTTTAAATTGATTTTTAAATTGACTCAATTTCATTGTTTTTGAGTGAAAAGATTTATTAAAATAGTAGCCTCGATATCGCCCACGGATAAACCATCAGAATCTGCTTGTTGGGTTTTTTCTTCATTAATTCTATCAATTTTAAGATTTTGAATTTCAACCAGATAAGGACCCGACTCTATTTTATCCAAAAACTTATAAAAATTAGTAAAAGAACCAAGCGATTTTAATTGAAAAGGCAAAAATGGCCAGACTGATGTTTTGTCTTGACCTTTGCTTTGATTTAAAGCAGTAACGGTGGTTGATAATTGGCAATCATAAGCGACTGCTTCTAAAAATTTCATAAACTCTACTGGAGCTTCATAATTAGATAGCAGATCAGAAGCTTTTTCCAAATTAGGATTAATTGTAGGATAAAGTTTTTTAAATTTTTCTATATTTTGAATTTCCGAATCAATATTAGCTGATAATCCTTTTTGGGAAGCTAATTTACTAGAAGAATTGTTAATATCAATCCAGAGATAATAAATACCAAAAACAATTAAACCGATATTTATAAGAATGAGTATTGTTACAGAGAAATTAAATTTATTTCTTAAGTTCATTTTATTTTGACTTCGAAACTGACGGAAAATTCAACATTATCGGGCTTAACCCAATTAGACGGCGGAAAATAAACTTCTTGGAATCTTTCCTGTTTTTCGAGATTATCTTTAATTTTTAAAACAATATCTCTAGTTGGAGAAAATCCAATTAATGATATTAAAAGATATTTTTCTGATTTAATATCTTTGTTGGATTTTGCTTCAAAAACAGAAGATATATTTAAATTAGTTAAATAAGTATTTTGAGGAAGAGCTTGAGATATTCTGTCTAAAATATCGCTACGGGTAAAATTTTCTTGGTAAAAAGTTTGGATTTGGGAGAGATAAATATTTTGCGAATCAATGTCTTGAGCAACGGATTGAAAACGATTGCGTTCAAGCTGTCTTTGGGAAAAAACAATTTGTTGAGCCTCTAATTCTCCGGAAATATAAAATTTAACCGAAAGCATAATTAAAACAAAGGAGAGTAAACTTAAACAAAAAATTATAAGTAAAGCTGAAACTAGCCTTAATTTCTCTTCTTGTTCCAATACTGTTTTTTTCTGTGGAGATAATAAATTAATCATAATTTTTCAACTTGTATTCCTTTGAGAGCCAGACCTAAAGCAGTTGTATAAGATAATGATTCTTCTAATGACAGTGGCGAAACTATGTCGCCTTTAGGCAATATGTTAATCCAGGGGTTTCCTAAGACAACCGGTATTTTCAATTCAATAGAAAGCAATCCAGCCAAACCTTTTAAATTAGCACCCCCACCACAAAGCAGAACCTTCTCAATAACCATATTGTCAGGCAAATCCTGATTAAAAGCATGATTTTGATAATAATCTTGACATTTTTTAATTTGCTGGACCAAATCAGTCAGAGCAGGAATTAATGCTTCAAAAACCATACCTTTTTCAATCTTTTTCTCAGTTTTTTCTTCTTTAATTTTAAAACTAATTTTACCATCTAAACCATGTCTAATTTTTAGTTTTTCAGCAACTTGTTCTTCTAAATTAAGATTTTTGGCTATAATTTGAGTAAAGTTGTTAGAAGAGACCTGAATTGAAGAAGTAAATCTAACTGATGTTCCGGAAAAAATTACAAACCCGGTACGGCTAAATCCTAAATCAATTAAAAGAACAGGTTTTTTTGTTAATTCTTTTTCAACAAGAGCGCGAGCAATGGCTAAAGATTCAACCTCTAAAGACAATATTTTTAAGCCGGTTTTCTCAAGACAATTGACATAAGAATCAACTATTCTTTTAGGGAAAGCAGCAATGAGAACTTCCATTTCTTGAGAATCTTCTTTAGAGGAAACAATTTGAAAATCTAAATAAACGCTTTCTATTGGTAATGGAATATAATTTTCAGACTCGTAAATAACAGCTGATTTTAGGTCTTCATCAGACATTTTAGGCATTTTAATAACTTGTAAAAATGCTTTTTCTTCCGGTAAAGAACAAATAACATATTTAGTTTTGATTTTTTCTCCCTCAACTCCAGCTACTGATTTTTTAATGGCATCAATTAAATCATCTTCTCTTTTGATTTCTCCTTTTTTGATTATCCCAGGTTGAAGTCGAATTTCGCCAAAAGAGCCTAATCTTATGTTATTGCCTGATTGATTTAACTTCACCACTTTTAAAGAAGGGTCAGAAATATCTAAGGCAAATGATTCCGGTTTTAAGTTAAATAATTTCATAATAATGTTTAATAAGCCTCTTCCCAATGTTCAATGGTTATTATCGGAGAATAAGGTAATTCTGTCCCTGATGGTGGTTCAGCTCCACCCCAGACTCCCTCGGCTATGATCGTGTTATCTAAATAAATATTAATAGTAGCCCAAACACTGGTAAAAGATATTTTCCTGGCTAAGAGTCCGCCGGTTATTTCAAAAATATGAGGTATACTTACTAATTTCATTTCATCACAAGAATAAACCAAACCATCAATATTAATATCTTGATAACCGGAATAACTGCCGAAATTAATTTTACTTTTTGATAAAATACCTGATGGCTCGTTCTCGCCAGGATCATTAACGGTAATTTGGTTATAACCGCAATCTTTATCACCCTGTCTAGTCCAACAATTTTTCTCTCCAATATTAATTGTTCCGTCAGCTACTAAGATTCCGTTAACAACAATTTTTCTCTCTCCTTTCAAATCAATCGGTCCGGTGACATAAGTTATTCCGTTATTTAAAATTAATGTTCCGCCCTGGCCAATCTGCCACAAAAGATCCTCAAACTCACTCTTAGTAAAAATACAATTATTATCACATTGTACCCCATTACACAGAACACTACACTGATTATTATCTTCAAAGGATTGGGCTTTATTATAATAGGACCCTGGACTAGCTGAATCAAAATCTATACTGGGCATATCAGCCAAATCGGAAGGAGGGCATCCTTCACTGCAATCTCCACTACAAATATTTTTAGAACAAACACCTGTACCGCCTATCGAACTAATAATACTTTGAATATTATTAGCCACTAAAACCTTACCTTCAAGAATATCTGTAGTCAAAGGATTGTCATGAATATTAATTATACTTAAAAGAGTGGTTAAATTATTATTACAGGAAAAATTACCGTCGTAAACATCAATATCACTAAAATTAACATTAATGTTTTCTGATGTTCCTCCTGATAAAACAGCGCTATTTTTAGTTAAACTTCCAATACTTTTAAAAACCTTAACCCGAAGTTCTCTTTGGACTATTCTGCCATCAGCCAGATTAATTTTAGCCAGAGAAATGATTTGACCTCTAGCGCAGGAAGAATTTTGAATTTGAACCTGATAAGAACTATTGGGAATTAAAATATCATTTCTGGAAAAATCAGCTGACCAATCATGACAGTCGGGACTATCCTGAAAGCCATTCTGCCAATCAGGATCATTTTTTAATTTCCAAATAGCTTCATGAACACCTGCTTCAGCTAAATAATAGGCCTGGGTGGCAACAACTTGACTGTTGGATATTTTCGATTCAGCTACAACAAAACTTAAAAAGTAAGAACTCAATATTAATAATAAAGTCAAAGTTAAGCTGGCAATTATTATTATTACACCTTTTTCTTGATGAATTTTTTTAGTTAATCCTAAAATCATTTGATTAAATGTTCCTTATAAAAATTTTTGTTTTTAAATCAATTCTTTTGTCATTTTTTTCTAAACTAAGGTTGACATTAATCACTGTCAAACCCCAAAAGCTTAATTCACTAACATATTCGCCGACAACCTGCTCTTGGATAATTACTGTTTCTATGGTTTGATCTTGAGGAGGAGTAGCATTCCAAGGTACGTAAGTATCAAAATCACCAGAAAAACAGTAAACGATTACTTGTCTTTTAACCTCGCTATCGCTTAAAGAATAGCGAATATAATAATAAGAACTGTCTATTTTATAAGTTGAACCGATGTTGGGGATTATATCCCATGGCGACCTTATTACAGCTTCTTTAGTTATTCCATCATAATCAATTATTTCTCTTATCTGTCCAACCCCAGAACCATCAATAATTTTAATAAAAGTTTTTTCATAATAATCGTTTTGACTGGAAGCGCTTGGATCAAGAATTATTGTTTTTAGGCTAGCTTCCTGAGTTAAATCGCTCTCAATAATAGACGAAAGATGACCATCTTGAAAAATAATTTCATTAAAAGGGTTTTCTTCTTCTTCGGATAATTCAGTGACTACTTCTTTGGCTTGACGTATCTCTCTCATCATCCTTTCTAAAACAACTCTGCCGTTTTGAGTAATTTCAGCAACCGTTTCGCCGGTACGATAAATTTTTTGACTTAATTGAAAAATTGAAGAAATAATTCCTGTGACCAATATCAAAACAGTAATAACTACTAAAAGTTCAGTAAGGGTAAATCCTTTTTGTTTGAGACTATTGCCTAAATATTTTTTCATTTCTTGGTAATAAAACTGCTAATTTTAATGCTTTCTTCTGAAAAACCGAATAACGTTTTCCAAAAAACCGAAATTTCTATTTTTTTCATATAGGGATCCGGACTGCAATTAACGACTTCGGAAAAATCAGAATTAGGGTCAACACAAGTTACTACTGTTTCTCTTTGATAAAAATTAAATGGAGGATTTAACTGATGTTTCAATTCAATTGTGCCAATTAATATTTCTTCGTAAGGATTAGCTATGATTTCTTCCATTTTTTCCTGACCCAACTGACTGGATAAAGTAGCTCTCTGAGATGATTTCCAAATTTTAGTTCCCAATGGAAACGCTTGAAAAACACCAAACATTCCAATGCTTAAGATAGAAATTGAAACTAATAATTCAACTAAAGTGAAGCCTTTTTTAAAAAACATATTAATTAATTATTTTAACAAATCCTGATGGTCGCACATCAACAGTTTTGATCTCATTATAACTATTAGTAAAAATAATTTGGGCGCTCTCTCTAACCGCTCCGTAGGGATTATATCGAATATCATTATTAGACAAATCCGGAATAATAGTAATACCAATTATTCCATCAGAAACTAATTTTTCTTTAAAAACATCCACCTGGTCACATTTCAATATTTGATATTTTCTGTCAGACGGAAAATCATCGGGTAAAGAGAGACAATACTCTACTTGTTCGCTGATTGCTAATTGTTGGGTTAAACGCAAGTCAGACACCAAATCCCTAACAGTTCCGTTCAACCCCAATGTCGATTGAAATCCCTTAAGCGCCGGCATTGCTAATAAAGCTAAAATGCCGATAACAGCAATAACTATTAATAATTCTATTAAAGAAAAAGAATTTTGGCTGTTAAATTTCATCATATTCCTTCCAACATAGAATACATCGGCTGAATCATAGAAATAGCAAAAAACCCAATCGTAGCACCGACGATCAGCATTAATAATGGCTCGACGACTGAAGCTAAATTTTGAGTAGCGGTACCGACTTCTTCTTCAAAATAATCGGCTAACTTAGAAAAAATTTTAGATGTTTCGCCCGTCTCTTCTCCAACCCTAGTCATTTGAAAAACAGTTGAGGGATAAAGATTTTGATGTTTTTCCAAAACAACTGATAAGTTTTCTCCTCGCCTGACGCTTTGCGAAGCTTCAATCATTACCTGTTTAAAATGATGATTACTTAAAGTATCGGCAACTATTTCTAAAGATTTAGCAATAGGAACTCCTGCGTCAATCAAAGAACTAAGAGTTCTGATGGTAGTAGCGGCATTAGTTTGTTTAATAATCGGGGAAACAACCGGAATTTTTAAAAGAATGGTATCAAAAAGAATCTTCCATTTTGGTATTTTAGAGATATTAGCTATTGCCACAACTAAAAAAATTGGGACAACCACCATTAAATACCAATTCTTAGCCAAAAAAAGTCCTATATTGATTATAAGTTTTGTTGTAAAAGGAAGTTCCATCCCTAAATCTTTAAATGTGTCTGATATTTGAGGGACAACAGTCACCAGCATTAAAATACCAATACCAACCATGGCTAAAACAACTATGACTGGATAAGCCATGGCGTTTTGGATTTTAGATCTTAACTCATGCTCTCTTTCAAATTGTAAAGAAATATTTTTAAGTACGTTTTCCATTGTACCTGATTCCTCGCCGACCTTAACCATGTTATAAAAAAGTTCGGAGAAAATATCAGAATGACTTTCCATAGCTGCCGAGAAAGAATAACCTTTATTGATTTTATCTTGAATGTCAATTATCGCTGCTTTTAATTTTAAATTTTTAGTTTGTTCAGATAAAATAAATAAACTTTTTGACAAAGGTAAGCCGGCAGCAACCATAACTTGTAAATTTCTAGCGAACATCATTTTTTCCGTTAAAGACACTCTGCTTAAAAATGGTAAAGACATAGAAAAACCGACACGACTTTTAGGTTTATCTAATTGGGCATTGATTAAGATTAAATCTCTACTCTTTAGTTCTTGAGCTAATTGACGAGTGTCTTTAGCGGATAAAACTCCAGTTTCTGTTTTTCCTTCCAAAGATTTGGCAGTATAAAAATATTTATTCATGATTATTCATTAATCACTCTTAAAATCTCTTCAATTGAGGTCATGCCTTTAGCAGCTTTTATAAATCCATCCTCAACCATTGTCCTCATTCCTTCTTTTTTAGCTTGAGCGGTAATCTGGTCTGATGTTGTTTTTCGAACAATCAATTCCTTGATTGTTTCTGTCACTGGTAAAACCTCATAAATCCCTAAACGACCATGATAACCGTCAGGGCAATTTTCCGATGCCTTAGGACGATAAAAAACAATATCTTTTAAGTTATCTTTAGATTGAGCTATTTTTTCTTCTTTTAAAAGCGTTAAAATTCTTTTAGTATCGCAATACTTATTTAAATTTTTAATTTCCGCTTCTTTTAAATTGTATTTTTCTTTTTCTTGGTGTAATTTTCTGATTAATCTTTGAGCTAAAATAACATTAGCGGTAGAAGAGATTAAAAATGGCTCTGCGCCCATATCAATCAAACGAGGAATAGTACCGGCTGCTTCCGTGGTATGTAAGGTAGAAAGAACAAGATGACCTGTTAATGCAGCGTTAATAGCTAAACTGGCGGTCTCTTCGTCTCTGATTTCTCCGACCATAATTATATCTGGGTCTTGTCTAACCAAAGCTCTTAATCCTGAAGCAAAAGTTAATCCGATTTTAGCATTAACCTGAGTCTGATTAATGCGGGGCATCCTGTATTCAATTGGGTCTTCAATGGTAGAAATATTAATATTAGGCGTATTCAAAATCTCGAGCATTGAATATAAGGTAGTGGTTTTACCTGATCCGGTTGGCCCGGTGATTAAAATCATTCCTACTGGTTTTCTTAAATTATCTTCTATTATCTCCAATGCTCGACCGGTTAGTCCCAATCCTTCCAAAGTATAAGCCTTGGTACTTTCTGACAAAAGTCTCATTACTATCTTTTCACCATCAAAAACCGGCAGAATAGAAACTCTGACAGAATACTTATATTCATCTGTTTCTATTTTAAAACGGCCATCTTGAGGTAAGCGATGTTCATCAAGTTTTAAATTAGAAAGTACTTTGATACGAGCGACTATTCCAGAAGCAGCTATAGTCGGCAAAGTCATGGCGAGTCTTAAAATTCCATCAATTCGATAACGTACTGTAACTTCTTTTTCTAATGGTTCAATATGAATATCTGATGCTCTTTGTAAAATAGCGTGTTTCAAAAGAGTATCAACTATCTTAATAATTGGCAGTTCTTCAGCTGCTTTTTTTAAACTTTCTTTTTCTCCTATATCTGCGGATTCAGAATCTTTCTCTTGAATTGTTTTAATCCCTCCAGCTTCTTTTTTAATAATATCTCCAAATTCCGCTTCTAATGTTTCTTGATATTGACGAAGGACATTTTTAATTCCTTCGGGAGTGGTAAGTCTCGGTAAAATCCTTAAAGGAGTAGTTTTTTTAATAAACTCTATTGTTCTTAAATCTTCAGGATAAAGCATGGCTACTTCTAAATCATTTCCTCTTTTACGAAAAGCAACAATATTATTACTTTTAGCGATTGGTTCCGGAATAATTTTTAAAACATTAGAATCAATTTTTTCTTTTTCCAAATTAACAAAAGGGATTCCCAATATATAGGCTTCCAGTTTGACTAAATCTTCCCGGGAAATATAGCCACCAGCGACTAAAACATCGTCTAATGTTTGATTGGTCTTAATAGCTTCTTTTTCAGATTGATCAAGTTTATCTTTACTCACTAAACCGGAATCAATTAAGAATGCTTTAAGTTGTTGATTTTCCACTCTCATAATTTAATAATTAACGGAGTATAATTTTAAATTTATTCTCCAAGAATCTCTTTTATTTTAATCAGCAAATCTTTCAAAGAATAATTGGCTTTAATTAAATAATTAGTCGCCCCCAATTCCATTGTTTTTTCTATGTCCTGCATTGATTCTAAATTAGTCAAAATAACCACTGGTATTTTTTTTGTTTCTATATTCTCTCTTATCTTTTTTAAAACTTCCAATCCGTGTAATTTTGGTAAAACTAAATCAAGCAGAACTAGATCCGGTTTTTCGCTTTGGGCTAACTTAAAGCCCGTTTCTCCATCTAAAGCAGAATTTACATGATAGCCGTCTTGAGACAAGACGTCGCTTAATGATTTTTGAAGAGCCGATTCGTCTTCAATGATAAGAATTTTTTTCATAAATTATAAATTAAACTTTTGTTTTTAAAATTGGTGCAGTGAACCAAAAAGTCGACCCGTGTCCTTCTTGGCTGGTAAACCCAATTTTTCCTCCTGATTTATCAATAATGGACTTGGCTATATAAAGTCCTAATCCTGATCCTTGAGTTTGATATTTCATAACATTGTCAGCTCTGAAAAATCTCTGAAAGATGTATTTTTGCTCTTCTTTTGGAATACCAACACCGTTATCCTGAATTGCAAAATAAACTCTGTTTCCCTGAACTTCTATTTTTATCTTTATTTCCCCCTTGTCTTGAGTATAACGAATAGCGTTATCTAAAAGATTTCCAATAACTTGCCTAATTTTAAACTGATCCGCAAAAATAAGAGGAATATTTTTGGACTGGTTAAAAATCACTCTGACATTAGATGCTTGGGCTATGACTTTAAAGTCTTGAATTAATTCTTGGACCAAATCCACTAAAGAAAATTCTTTTTTGCTGAAAAAAAGTGTCTGGGTTTGAATACGAGATACCATTAATAGGTCTTTTATCAATTCATTCATGCGAACAATATTTTCTCTTAGAATTACGAAATATTCAAATTGTTGAAGATCGGTCTTGCCTAATTTTCCAGACATTAAAACCTCGATTGCCCAACCTAAATTAGAAAGGGGAGTTCTTAGTTGGTGAGAAACAATACTTATGAATTCTGACTTAATTTTATTAGCTTCGGCCAGTCTTTCAAAACTTTGTGAAATTATGAAGCCGATAACAAATAAAATGGTACTGATTATTAAAACAATGAAAGCAACTAATCTGGGGTCGAATATATATTTAGTTCCGATATAATAAGTAGCAATAGCAGTAATAATAACCATTATACCCATTATTAAAAAAAGGAATTGGGGACATTGCCACAGAGGAACCCCATATTTATCACACTGTTTTTTGATATTCAACTCTCTAAATATAGATTGATATTTCATATTTTTTATGTAATTAATTTAATTATACCACCAGTATTAAATTGACGCTAACACCAAAAAATGATATTTTATTAATGTCAGCGGGGTATAGTGCAACGGCTAGCACGAGTCTTTTGGGAAGATTTAATTCCAGTTCGAATCTGGATACCCCGACAGGTTCAGGCGGGTATCGTATAATGGCATTACCCGACTTTTCCAAAGTCGTGACAGGGGTTCGACTCCCCTTACCCGCTCAATAAAAAAAGAACAGCTTTAATAAGTTGTTCTTTTGTTTAGAATTTCGAATTTAGAATTTATTATCTGGCGTATTCCACCACCCTTGATTCCCTAATAACAGTAACTTTAATCTCCCCGGGGAAATTTAAATCTTCTTGAATTCTTTTAGCAATATCTCTGGCTAATTTCTTAGCTGTCAAATCATCAACTTCTTCGGGTTTAACAAAAACCCTCACTTCTCGGCCAGCCTGAATAGCATAACTTTTGTCTATGCCAGCAAAAGAATTGGCGATATTCTCTAGCTCAGATAATCTTTTTAAATAATTCTCTAAATTATCTTTTCTGGCACCTGGTCTGCCACCGGAAATCTGATCAGCTACCTGAACTATCACTGATTCAATTGTTTCAAAAGGATATTCTTCATGATGGGATTTCATAGCGTCAATAACTTCTTTTTCAACCCCAAACTTTTCTAAAATCCTAATTCCTATATTTACATGAGACCCCTCTATCTGGTGGTCAACCGCTTTTCCAATATCATGTAATAACCCTGCTTTTTTACAAATCCCGACAGATATGCCTAATTCAGAGGCTAAAGCTGATGCTAGATAAGAAACCTCAATGGAATGAAGCAAAACATTTTGGCCATAACTGGTTCTAAAACGCAATCGGCCTAGAAGATTCGTTAATTTCGGGTCAAGACTTAAAACACCAGTGTCATAACAAGCGGCTTCTCCAGCTGCTTTTATCTGACTGGCTATTTCTTCTTGAGATTTTTCTACTTCTTTTTCTATACGAGCCGGTTGGATTCGGCCATCAGCTATTAACTTTTCCAAAGACATCTTGGCAATCTGACGCCTGATCGGATCGAAACTGGAAATGACTAACATTTCCGGCGTCTCATCGATAATAACCTCAACTCCGGTTAATCTTTCTAACGTTCTGATATTTCTTCCTTCTTTACCGATAATCCTGCCTTTAATATCTTCTGATGGAAGAGAAACAGTTGATGTAGTAATCTCTTGAGCTTGATTAAGAGTACATCTTTGGATCGCTATAGCTAATATTTCTTTAGCTCTTTTTTCAAACTTTTCCTGCCCTTCTCTTTCTAATTTTTGCATTCTCTCCAAAATGTCTGTCTGATTTTCTGTTTCTAATTTTTTAAATAATTCACTTTTGGCATCATCTTTAGAGAGTTGAGCAACTCTTCCCAATTCGTCAGTGGCTTTGTTTTGTAATTCTGATAAATTTTCCTTTAAGGCTTTGAGTTTTTGGACTTTTTCTTGAAAATCCTTTTTACCTAAATCAAAATCTGAGATCTTTTGATCTAAATTGTGTTCTTTTTGCAGTAAAAGCCTTTCGGTTTTAACTACCTCATAACGCCTTTGATCAGCTTCATTTTTAGCTTTCTCTCTAACTTGAAGAGCCGACTGCTTGGCTTCTTCTAAAATCTGTTCGGATTGTTTTTTAGCTTGAACAATTTTCTGCTGAAGCTTTTGTTCAACAGTTCCAGCTCTTTTGAGAGCAATTGATTGACGAGCAAAATAACCTAAAATTGAACCTGCTGATAGGCAAAGTATCCCTATTGTTAGGGGAGTAAATTGATCCATAATTTAATTTTAGAAATTGGACTCTTAACATAATCTTCACATCAATCCAAATCTAATTGATTAATTGATTAATTTTCTATGTAATTATGATATCAGTTTTTTATTAATCTGTCAAAATCTTCTAAAAAGGAGCTATTTCTTGCCAGTCGGGTAAATTCATTTTAACTGATAGTATGTACTCAATATAATCAGTGCGGTTATTACTATCAACCACGATTAAGCGAATAGTTTTTTCGGTTTTAGTAATGGTGGTTGAAGGATTGACACCAGAGCTGAATTGAACTCCATTTTTAGTCCAAGTTCTAGTACTAATACTGGCTGCTCCAGTTGAAGGATTGGAGTGTTCGGCCAATAATTGGTCATCTTTGAAATAAACGATTTCATTCTCGCTTACGGCAAAAAAACTACAGTTTCTCCAAGTAGTATTATCCAGCGAACACATAAATCCGGCGCTGACTTCTTCTCTCATTACAAAAGAATGAGTAACAAGACTTGATAATCCTTTACTGTCCTCAACTCTTAATTTAATTGAATAGTTGTCAGCGCTCATATCTTGAGGGGTATAATCACACATGACACAGCTTGTTTTAAGAACATAGGCGCTGTCCGGTTCTATTTGTTTTTTTATAAACCATTCTGATTTGACGATGTCAGACAAGCCATCCGGGTCGGTGGAATTGTTTTTAATTGTATAAATACATGGAATTGGATCGGCGATTGGACGATAAGTTATCCAGTTAGTGGTATTGCACTCTCCACCGCTGCAACTTGAATTATCACAGGCGAAACTGGCAATTGGAGCAAAATTGAAAGCAAAAGAAGTCTGCACTTTGTAATCAATCCCGGCAAAACTAATCCAACCAATATTATCAGACCAAGCCCAGTTACTAAAATCACCTGTTTCAAAATCAATTGAAACTCCATAATCTCCATTTCTTAACCTTATCCAACCCTCATTATCAGATAAAATCTTCGCCCAACCAGAAACATTTCCTGTTTCTGAATTCAGATCGGCTCTACAAGGAAGTTGTGGACAGTTTAATAAATCAGCTTGGTTGAAACTAATCCAACCAATGTTTTCTGACCAAGCATAGCCTGAAAAAATCCCTGTTTCAGAATCAATATTTACCCCATAACCAATACCACCTCCACCAGTTGTATTATTAAAGCTGATCCAGCCAATATTTTCAGACCAGGCCCAACCAAAAACATTATCATCTGTGGCTGATTTTACTTTTTCTGCTCCGATAAAACTATAAATCAGGGATAAAAACAGAATAAATAAAAGAAGTTTTTTCATTATTTTTATTTTATCATATTACTCTTTTCTAATCTCTGTACTGGTAACTGATTTTAAGATATAGGCATTATCACCAATATTGATTTGGTATCCTGAATCAAAGACAAAGGTAGAATTTTCGTTCATTTGAATAGTGCCATTATTAATAGTTAGGTTTCCACTCTGTAAATAGTGATATCCATAGAGGTCACAAAAGTAATCAATAGTATAGTTACCTTGTCTGTTTAAACTACAGCTAATATTGCCGCAACTTGCATCAGAAACACATTGTGTTTCTAAAAAAGAACAGGTTCCACAATCTCTTGTTTGATACATTAAAGTAGAGTCACAACCTCCTAAGCCACAATCTTGATCTACCCAAGAAGTACAACACGACTGATCGCAAAAACAATTAAGCTCATTAAGACAGCCGGGAGGATTACAGGTCCTTGTCTGACCTTTTTCATATAAGCCACAGGTAGAATAGCCGCAACTCTGGGTTGTCCAACCACCACATGTACAATCGCAAGTTGGATAGGTGCAACTTCCACAACTTCCTAAAGCATTACAATACATTGTACAGCATTTATCAAGACAACCTGGATTGCAGTTTTCTCCACAAGAGTTACCTTCTGTTGAACAATTCCCCCAATTACCCCAAGTACAGTCAGATTGACAAGTTCTTATTCTAGTACCAGTACAAGCTCCTGAGCCACAAGAAGAGAAAGAAGTTGAACCTGGTGGGTCACAATCTTCTCCGAGATCTACTGTCCCGTCGCCACAAATAGTAGGAACAACACATCTTGCATCATTATAACTGCTTGTATAAGCACAAGAACCACCTGAACAATAATAATCCCTGTAAGTAGTTCCCTCACACCTATCGTAGCTATTACAGTCTTCCACATTTACCCAATCAGAATACCAATCGTTACAAGAGTCTGCATCAAAA
Source organism: Patescibacteria group bacterium (assembly GCA_018813025.1). Lineage (GTDB taxonomy): Bacteria > Patescibacteriota > Minisyncoccia > Minisyncoccales > DG-74-3 > JAHJCL01. Next base: position 4,517 of record JAHJCL010000033.1, on the reverse strand, counting down.
CTTCCACAGAGCCTTGATTGGCGCATAGTTCCACTACATTGATAATATGTCTGGCCTAAAACTGCACAATCGTCTGTACAAGTTATACACCTAGAGTCATTATAACTGCTTGTATAAGCACAAAAACCACCTGAACAATAATAATCCCTGTAAGTAGTTCCCTCACACCTATCGGAGCTATTACAGTCTGTCTGGGAATAAGTAGTCCAAGAGCCATAGCTTGTGTAGCAACTGCTTCCGGAACATCCTTTAGTGACTAACCTTTGCTGATACAAAATATAACGACCATCAGTTGAACAGGTCTGTTGGTATTCATAAAAACTGGTGCCGCAGTCTGTCTGGGAATAAGTAGTCCAGGAACCGGTACTGGTGGAACAAGAGCCTCCAGAACATCCTTTAGTGACTAACCTTTGCTGATACAAAATATAACGGCCATCAGTTGAACAGGTCTGTTGGTATTCATAAAAACTGGTACCACAGTCTGTCTGGGAATAAGTAGTCCAAGAGCCATAGCTTGTGTAGCAACTGCTTCCGGAACATCCTTTAGTGACTAACCTTTGCTGATACAAAACATAACGGCCTGAACAGACCTGTTGATATTCATAATAACTGGTGCCGCAGTCTGTCTGGGAATAAGTAGTCCAGGAACCGGTACTGGTGTAACAAGAGCCTCCAGAGCATCCCTTACTGATTAACCTTTGCTGATACAACACATAACGGCCTGAACAGACGGTTTGATATTCATAATAACTGGTACCGCAGTTTACCTGAGAATAGGTACAATTGGTCCAGCCCGTACTGGAAGAACAGGTAGTTGTTCCGTTATAATAGCTGACACTTCCTGAACAATAACTACTGCAAGAAGGTTTGTTTGGATCAGAAAGATATCCGCACTGACTGTAATAACAAGTATTACCGCTTGTACAGGCAAGATTGGCTGCTGGACCTGTGCAATTTGCTCCACAATAGCCTGCTACACAAGTGCATCCTCCTGAAGGGACATAACATTTACAATCACTGTTACATTCTTCGTTACAGTAAGTGTGGCTCCAATTTGGATCTGCACTACAATGGTCAGGGCAATTTGCACCTATGATACATTCTGCTCCAGGGCAAGAAAGATCGCAGGAGCAATAATAATTAATGCCTGATGTTGGACATGCCCAACCCTCGCCGTTACAAGTACTAATAAAATCTATCCTTGGTTTTTTTGTGGGAGGACAGTCTATTACTGTTCGCTGAAGCACACCGCAACTCCAGTCCGTCGCATTGACTTCACAAATCTGTTCTCCGCAGGAGAAAAAAGAGCTGCTAGTGCAACATCCTGCATATACTTTTTTAGAAAATAAAAATATAGAAAATACAATAAGTATTGCTAAAAATATTATCAAAAAAAGATGTTTATTTTTCGCAGATGACATTTTTGTATAAACTCATTATTTTTTTAGAGGAATCAATATCGGCGATAAAATCTTCTAGTGCGTTGTAATTGTTGGGTGGAAATAAATATATTTCTATAAAAGGTATTTTTTCGTTAATGGCAGGAACTTCAACTTCAGGCTCATAAAATCTAAAATATGACTGACTTTCTCCGCTACACATCCATGGTTCACCGAAATAATTCATATCCATGCAAACGTAAAAAGTCTCACCGGGCCTTTCAATTGTAGCGAATATTTCAATTTTCTCTCCGCAAACAAAAAGGTCTTTATCTGTACAATTTACCTTTTCATCATTTTCTAAGCAAACGATATTTATATTTTCTTCTTCAGGAAAAAATCTTAGATGTTCTTCATGATATCGTTCCTGCTCTGCCCGTCGCTGATATTGAAAATACAGAGGAGTAATAAATCTAAAAATAAATACTATTAACAATAATGCGATTAAAAAAATAATTAAGAATAAAATTTTTCTGTTTTCAATTTTCCACATATTTTTATTACAACAACTAGGAACAAAATAAATAATTAAAAAAGAGATAAAGACCGCTAAAATTAAAATTTTGTTTTTTTGTTTTCATTTCATCTATATTATAACAGCTATTGACATTAAATTACAATAATGGTAATATAATTTTAGGTTAAAAAATATCAATTAAATAGGAGGTGAATAAATAAATTGACAAAATGGACTGAGGGATTAACTCCAGGAATAATTTGCGGTCTCATCTTTGTTGCGCTTTTCGCAGTACTACTTGTCAGCTCTGAAGGACATCCAAATGTAGAAGTGAATACGGTGGGAAAAAGTATTGTCGTTTATGGCCCGCTCTCCGCAAACACATATTACACGGCGATTCAGTTATATATGCAAGTACTTATTCTCGGTTTCTCTGCCTTTACTCTTTTGGGCTGGATTATGTGGAAGGAGATAGTAACACCAACACCACATCCAACACTTCGATCATCCTGATTTTAAAAATCTTAAGAAATTTTTTGAAGTCAGGTTTTTTTTATTTAAATTAAAGAATCTGTTTTTTAGCGCTCTATTGTTATATTTTCAGCAATAAGCGTTCCATCTTTTTCTTGAGTCCCAAAAATATTAACATTCACATCAATTTTAACATCATCTAAACTTCCTGATTCGGGCTCAGTAAATTCTGGTTGCGAAGTTCCTTCTTTTATTTCAGGGATAAAAAATATCATGATCTTGACCTCCTTCGCCAAATTCATTGAGAGAGTTTCTCCAAGATACTCAATGGTGAGCTTTTCCTCTTCTATCTCAACTACTTTTCCAATAGCACTGAAATTAATCCTTTTGATGGGAGCGAAATCATATAAAGTGACTTCTGAAACTGTCACGATTTTCTCCGGCAAGATAACACCGAAAACAACTAATCCTACTAAAAAAAGAATTGCTACAATAGTGATAGTCGCTAAAAATAAATTATATTTCATAAAATTAGATAAAAATAAGTTTTAAAGTTTTCCGACCTTTGAATCTTAAGCTATTTTGACATAACCCCGTTACTTTCTAAAAAATAAATTTAATTTATTTGATTTATTATAACATGGCTGGAAAACAAAAAAACTGGTTAATATAATTCAACCAATTTTTTAGGAAAAACAAACTTGTTTATTTTCGAACGAAGTGAGGAAACAAGGTTCTTATTTCTCTACTTGCCAGACAAGAGTAGTTTCAGTATCCTTACCCTCTTTATTTATAGCTTGAAAAACAGCAGCATAAGAAGAGCGAACTGAAATATCTTTTGTTATCCAGAAACCCTGCCACCTTCCTTCTACCTCTGTTCCCTCAACTAATTCAAGCTCTATTGTCTCGTCTTCTTTATCTGTGGAAATTTTAGCTGTAACCCTTTCTATGCCCTGAGTGTCTTTAGCCCAAATAGAGAAAACTTGTCTTTCTCCTTCTTTCACTTTAAAAGGATCTACGATTACTTCTTTGATAAAAACAGGAAGAATTTTACCGCCTGAAATATAAAATTTCTGAGCTCTTTCTGAAGGAATAAATTCCTCTTTTGATATAACTTCTTCCTCTAAAGATATTTTTTCTTCTGGCTTTTTAAAAAATGTCTTAATTCCTTCTTGATAAAAAATAAACCCAATAATAAGAATTAATACTAAAAATAAAATGAATTTTTTCATAGTCTTTTAATAATCAGAAACTCTAATTCCTTCTATACCTTCGTCTTCAGTTAAATTCCCCCATTTTTTAAAATCTAACCTAGGAGCTGACAATCTATAAGAAACCTCGCCTGATTCTTTTCCATAAATTGTTAGAATGTTTCCGTTTTTTTCATACCAGACCTTTCCTTCAAAACTAGAAGTTAGTAAAACTACTACATCTTCTATTTTTTTATTTGATGTCTGCCAGAATAGCCATAAATCGCTCCCTTTTTCTAACTTATCGAAATCAATCACATATTTTCGATTTTCCAAGTTCGCAGTTCCTGAAGTTTCCATTCTCACTCCGCCGGCAAAATCTGCCACATAGGTCGCGTATTTTTCTCCACCAATCTCAAAAATAGGGTCAATAGTTCCAACAGTAAGCTTTCCCGTTCCTCCACCAACATTCAAATTACCAGCTAAGCTAACTTCGTTGCTGTTTTGAGCGTAAGAAAAGACCTCGTAATCTATTCCTGCCGATCTCCTGAAGAAAGTAATTCTATCTGTACCTCCTATAATGTTAGGAATGCCATCGCCGTCATACGAAAAACCTCCTCCATAAGATGTCGATTGCCCTGCATATATCATCCCGGAGCCTTGAGAGCTCCCTGTGGCATAGATACGAGCCACATCAGAATCCCCCCTAAAAACATGGAGGTCTTCTGCTGGTCCTGTCGTCCCGATACCGACGTTACCTGATCTTATACTTATTGTATTGACATTATTTGAGTATAAATCTAATTGCCCATCGCCTGCCCATCCCAAACCAGTATCTGTATCGCCAATAGCTAATTTTATTGCTGGTCCTGTCGTCCCTATGCCTACGTTAGTTCCGTTATCGTAAATTAAAGAATTACCAATAGTTGTGCCTGCTGTAAATTTAGCCAGATAATTAGC
>JAHJCL010000032.1 GCA_018813025.1 Patescibacteria group bacterium | reverse complement strand
ATCAAATAATTAAATATTCTTATCTTGAAGATTTTAAATGGGACTTGCCTCAACTATGGATTAGTGAACAAACTCAAAAACCGATTGAGCCCACTTCTTTAGCTATTGATGGTTCAGCTTGGATTTTAAATCAAAATAATATCAGTAAATATTCGATTGGATTATTTAAAGAAAATATCGGTACAAATATCTTTCCCGCCATTCAAAATCCATTAAAGATTTTTACCAACAAAACTCTCCCCTATTTATATATTTTAGAGCCGGTTCAAAATAGAATTATTATTTTAGACAAAGCCGGTCAAATAATAAAACAATTTCAGAGTCAGAAATTTGATAATTTTCTGGATTTTGCCGTTTCCGATAACGGAAAAACAATTTGGATTTTAAACAATTTGACGGTTTATCAGATAAAATTGTAAATTCGCTAAAAAAATTGAAGAACTTAATAAGGTTCTTTTTTTTATCTTTTTACTCTTGACAAAATAGAATAAATTAGTTATAATTTAGGCATAAAAATAGTCCTTTGAAAATTTAATAAAATAACATAGAGGGGAAAATAAAAAATCTATCTCACCGAATTGTTCGTTAATATCTAGTGAATAGCTCGGTGAGATAAATTGAATTACGAAGTTAATATAGAAAAATCAGTCTTGGAAAAATTACCTGAAGTAGTGCAAAACACTTTGGGAACCCTACAAACTGAGAATGTCATCGTAAAAGGCGGCATAGCTCGATTGGCGTTATTAGAATACCTAGTACAACAAGGCAAATACATACAGCCATGGCGTCTAGAAAGAGAAAGGGAACCGAGAGACATAGATTTAATGCTCCCTCACTTCAACACTCTTCCTAGGGATTGGACTGATCTATCGAACTCGGCCAACAGCATCAAAGAAAAGCTATCTGCCAACATACAACTTCGAGTCGATTTTGAGCCATTCAAAGCCAGCCCGAACGCAATAGAACGAATCTTAAGCACTAGAGATCTGACCATCAACGAAGTAGTGTTGAGCTTCAACAATGGTGTGTGGAAAATCTTTTACACACAAAATTGTTGGAGAGACATCATAGTAGGCATTGGCATGCTCACGTCAGGTGGTAAGAAGCTAATCCGGTACGACTACGGGAGAATGCTTCCAACCAACTACGGATTCTTCCGACTATTTCGACTTTGGGTCGAAGGAAAAGTTGAAAGAATCTACCTGCCTCCATGGTGGCTGTCAACTCATTTCCAAGAAGTAGAACGCTTGGGAAAAGAGAGATTCGGCAACTATGCGTTGGTAATAGCGCATCAATACAAAAACGCCACACTACAAATCAAAGAAAGATGGAGTTTGGTTCTCAATAAACTCGGCTTCACCGACTTATCTTACCTGCCTACTCTTCAGCAAGAGCAAGAATTTCTTTATGACATCAAGAACAACCAATCATTTGCCTTTGAAGAAGAAAGACCGTTCAGCCAAGTCATAGAGCAGATGATAAAAGAAGAACAAGAAAGACAAGAAGCAAAACAACAACGAAATGCACAAATGCGACAGTGTCGGCATACATTCAAAACATTTGAATGCCACGAATGCGCTTACGACTGCAAAATACAAAGATGCGACTGCGGACGAATCGTTAAGCCAACAGAGAACGAACTGCCATGCAATTGGATCTTTAAAACAAGTAACTGGCCCAGTAATACTAATTCGCTGCTTAGTTTTCCAAGACAAAAAATGGTTTTGAGGACACCACAATAAGTTCCTCTTTTTTTTTATTTAAAAAACCAAAAATCCCGAGCATAACTCGAGATTTTTAATTTTAATAAAAACTTTATACTTTATTTGAGTTCTACTTTTGCTCCAGCTGCTTCAAATTTAGTCTTTATTTCTGTCGCCTCTTCTTTTTTGACACCCTCTTTAATAACTTGAGGGCCAGTGGCGGCGGCATCAACTAAGGCTTTAGATTCAGCTAGACCCTTGCCCATTACATCTCTGACAACTTTGATAACCTCAATCTTCTTATCTCCAACTGCGGTTAAAGTAATATTATAAGCACTCTTTTCCTCTGCTGCCGGTCCGGCGGCACCAACTGCGGCTACTGCCATAACTGGAGCAGCGGCTGAAACGCCAAATTTCTTCTCTAAAATTTTTACCAATTCGGCTAAATCTAAAACAGTCATTTTTTCAATCTCTTCAACAAGTTTCTTAAACTTTGTTGGAACCTCTACTGGTTTTTCATCTTCTTTCTTTTCTTCTTCTTTTGGTTCTGGTTTTAATTCGACCGAAATTTTTTCTTGCTTTACCTCTTCAACTTTTTCTTCTGTTTTTTCTTCAACAGATTCTTCTTTTTTAATTTCTTCTGCCATATTTTTTAATTTAATTTTATTTTAGTTTTTAATAGATGATAAAACACGCAATAGACCTTTAATATTTCCATTTAATACATTTTCGAACCCGGAAATTGGAGCTGTAAGAGTGCCAAGTAAATTAGCTAAAAGTTCTTTTCTGCTCGGTAATTGTCCCAAAGTAATAATATCTTCCGAATTTAGAAATTCTTGCTTTTGACTGTTAATATAACCTCCTAATATTTTCAAAAAATTGTTCTTTTTACTAAAACCGTAAATTACTTTAATCGGTGCTAATTCATCCTTAAAACCAAAAACTAAAGCTATCTCCCCTTCCATTTCTCGAGGATTGGAATCAATTTTGTTTTCTTCTAATGCTTTCTTAATTAAAGTTTTTTTCTCAACCATTAATTGAGAATCTTTTTGACTTAATTCGTTTCTTAATTTGGATAAATCTTCTACTTTCAAACCTTTAAAATCAACGAAAATCATGGCCTTTTGTTTGGCTATTTTTTCTTTTAATTTTTCCAGTATTAATTTTTTCTGTTCTTTTGTTTTTGGCATATTTTTTCACTTCGTTCTAAAAAATAAAACCTGTCGTATAGACAGGACAAAAATCTAAAAAATGATTTCTTTTGCCTCGAGAGGTCTTATATATAATTGCCTCTTGTCTATAGCATTATTAGTGTATAATATTATATTTTTCCTGTCAAGAACTAATACTTTGATAAGCTAAGCTTATCCGTTATTTTTATTTTAAATATTTAGCTCTGTTAATATTGTGCTCTTCCAAAGTTTTACTAAAAATAGTTTTTCCGTCATCAGAAGCCGAAAGATAATATAAATAAGGATTGCTTTGAGGATATATGGCTGCCTTAATGCTTTCTAATCCGGGATTACAAATAGGGCTATCGGGCAATTCTCTATATTTATAGGTTTCCATAGCCGAATCAACCTGAAGAGGCATTCCAATTGATAGTCTTTTCCATAGAATGCCTGAAACCATTTCTTTATCTTCCAGTGTTTTAACTTCTTTTTCTAATAAAGAAGCTATGGTTACAATATCAGCGATTGTTTTTTTCTGTCTTCGAATTTCTTCTCTCAAATCAACAGTTAATTTGTTATCAAAATTATTTCGCATTATTTTTACAACATCTTCAGCACTGATTCCTATTGGAAAATGATAAGTATCGGGAAATAAATAACCTTCTATATTTTCTCCGGGTAATTTTAAACCCAACCGATCTTCAATTTGTTTTTGAGTAAAACCTTCGGGAATCGTTATTGTTTGAATTGCTATATCTCCTGAAGCAAATCTTGAAACAATCTCGTCAATATTCATTGACGGATTAAGAAAATATGTTCCCGCTTGGAGCTTATTTTGTTTTTGAAAAACAAAAATATATAAATTAAAAAAATACCTGCTTTCAATAAATCCCTGGCTTTCTAAATTTTGGCTGATTTGAAAAACACTCTCCCCTCTTTCAATCAAAAATATTCTTTCTTGCCCTTGAATATTCTTAGGCAGATAAAATCCGCAAATCAACGAAATAATTGGAACAACAAATAAAAATAATAAAATAATGATAAATATT
>JAHJCL010000031.1 GCA_018813025.1 Patescibacteria group bacterium | reverse complement strand
TAAAGGGAGGAGCCAAGAAAACATTTTTTTAACACGATCGGAATATTTTATAAAAGAAAGAGTGGCCGGGGTTGAAAATAATCCACCGACTGCAAAAGAGATATCGACTAAAATAAAATCTATTTGTATCCAAGATGGATTAAATAAAATTAAATTGGGAAGAGAAAGCAATGTAAATCCTAAGAAAATAAAAAAAAAGAGAATAGAAAAATATTTAAATTGTAAAATTCCGGTTTCTTTATAATTTTTCCGAAAACGAATTGTGGCAAAAAAACCGATAAAAACAGCCACTAGACAACAAATATTAAAAATGAATTTCATAAATGATTAATCTTTTTTTACTTATCTTAAGTAATTTTTTCAACAAGAGGTTCTCGGGAATATTGGTAAAGAAAAGACGCAATTACTCCAAATAAAAAGCCGAGGTCTCCAATAATACCGGAAATGATTAAGATTTTTGATGAAGGATTGAAAAATTTAAAATACCAAAACAAAATTCCTCCAATAAGTATTAAAATAGCCATGAGTCCAAATAAAAACGATCTCCGAAATAATTTTTGTTCTTTAATCTTTCTTGCCCCGAATAAAAACCAAAATCCCATAAACCCTACTCCTAAAGCAAATGGCAGCCAAATTATGCTATGAAGCCAAAAAACCCCGTTCTTCCAATAACATATTCCGTCAGAACATAAAAGTATAGCTGGTTTAAAAAAGTAAATGTTTAAAATAATATAAATAACGAGTATTAAGGGAATGATTAAAGAAAGCATTTTTTGAAAAAAAACGGATGATTTTGTAAAAGAAAAAGTGGCTGGAAGCAAAAATAGTCCGGCTCCAGCAAGAGAAAGATCGACTAGAATAAAAGCTATTTGAATCCAAGATGGATTAAATAAAATAGCACTTGGTAAAAAAAGTAGAAAAAAAGCAAGAGAAATAAGAAGAAAACCAAAAAAATAATTTTTAGACTGTAAAATTCCAGTTTCTTTATAACTTTTCCAAAAACGAATTACGGCAAAAAGACTGATAAAGACGGCTACCAGACAACAAATATTAAAAATGAATTTCATAAATGATTAATCTTTTTTTACTTATCTTAAGTAATTTTTTTAACAAGAGGTTCTCGAGATTGCTGATAAAGGAAAGAACCAATTACCGCAAGTAAAAACCCAAAATCTCCAATAATACCGGAAATGATTAAGATTTTTGATGAAGGATTAAAAAATTTAAAATACCACAACAAAATCCCGGCAATAGATACTAGAATACCCATCAGTCCAAATAAAAAGGAACTCCAGAATAATTTTTGTTCTTTAATTTTTCTTGCCCCAAATAAAAACGAAGCTCCTATAATTCCTGCTCCCAAAATAATCGGTACCCAGAGCATACTATGAAGCCAAAAAATTCCGTTTTTCCAATAACATATCCCTTCAGAACACAAGGAAATAGCTGGCGCAAAAAAGAAAATATTTAAAAGAACATAGACCACAATCATTGAAGAGATAATCAAAAGAAATGTTTTTTGGATACGATTGGAATATTTTACCAAAGAAAGGGTAGCTGGAATTAAAAATAGTTCGGCTCCTAAAAAGATAATTTCGGCTAAAATAAAGTCTATCTGAATCCAGAACGGATTGAATAAAATTAAATTAGGAAAAGAAAGTAATAAAAAAGCCAAAGAGAGAAGAAAAAAGGCTAAAGAAAAATATTTAAATTGTAAAATTCCTGTTCTTTTATAACTTTTCCAAAAACGAATTACGGCAGAAGAACCAATAAAAAAGGCGACTAAGCAACAAATGTTAAAAATAAATTTCATAAAATCATTAATAAAATCTTTTTAAGAAAAACTGAGTTAAAAATTTATTTCTTAAAACTGGAAATTTTAAAAATTTTCCGAGCGTTTCCTGGAATCTTTTTATTCTTAAAATATTTTTTAGTTTTGATAAATTGTATTTTGGATCTAAAATCTTTCTGGCTGCCTCTTGGCCGGATACTATAGCAAAATATATTCCTTCTCCAGTTAATCCTGAAGCAAAACCACCGGCATCTCCAGTTAAAAATTTATTTCTGAAATGAAAACCTCGATAGTCACAATTAATAGGAAAGGTTTGTAATTTTGCTTGACTGATGTCTATTTTCTCAGCCTTCAGCCACTGTTGAAAATTAGTAAAAATATTTTTTGATTCTTGGAATTTTAGAACAGCCCCACAACCAATTGAGGTATTGTCCTTATAAGGAAAAATCCACGCGTATCCTAAATTAAACAAATCTTGATCAAAAAATGTTTCTAAATCATGGAAAATCTTCGGCACAACATATTGCATTGCCACAAAAACATTTTTAGTCGGAAGATTAAGATACTTTCTCACTAAAGACAAACTACCATCAGCTCCGATCAAATAATCAAACCCTATTTCTTGGTTACCTTTTAAAACAACTGAGTTATTTTTAATCTCCACTACTTCTGAATTTAGCTTTATTTCTACCCCCATCTCTTTCTTTATCTCGCTAGCCATCCATTGACCTAACTCTTCTCGGTTAATAGTTACCACCAAAGGTTTTTCTTTTTTTATTTCCCAAACTTCATTAAAATAATGAACTTTCATAGAATAAAAAGATCTTTCTGCTAAAGAAAAAGGTATGCCTAATTCGAAATCTTTGGGAGTTAATCCGCCGGCACAAATTTTAGGGCCTATTTTAGGATTCTTTTCAAGTAACAATACTTTTTTTCCCCCTTCCCCTAATATTTTAGCGGCGCTTAGACCGGACGGGCCTGCTCCTATTATAATTACATCAAACTTTTCCATTTTTTTACTTTATCATAATTTTTCTTTT
>JAHJCL010000030.1 GCA_018813025.1 Patescibacteria group bacterium | reverse complement strand
TGGAAAATAAAGTAGCTATTATAACTGGAGCCCGAAGGGGAATGGGCAAAGCAGATGCGTTATTACTCGCCAAAGAAGGCGCTAAAGTTGTCGTTTCAGATATTTCTTTAGAAGATTGTCAGGCAGTAGTTGATGAGATTGAAAAGGAAGGAGGTGAGGCAATTGCTGTTAAGTGTGATGTTTCTCAGAAACAAGAAGTAGATAATTTATTTCAGAAAACGGTTGAAAAGTTTGGTCAGATTGATATTTTGGTTAATAATGCCGGGATTGCTGAATTCAAACCCTTTTTAGAAATGACAGAGGAAGAATGGGATAGAACATTAGATATCAACCTTAAAGGATACTTCCTTTGCGCTCAGGCTGCGGCTAAAGAGATGGCAAAGCAAAAATCTGGGGTAATTATTAATATTGCTTCAGTAGCCATGGGACAGGTTGGAGTTGGTTTTCCAAACATTGTTCACTATTGCGCTTCAAAAGGAGGTATTGCAGCAATGACAGAAGCTATGGCTTTGGAATTAGCCCCTTACAATATTAGAGTTAATGCAATTGCTCCGGGGATGATTGAAACCCCAATGATTGATTCAATAAAACAAGATCCCAAAGCAATGGATGGGATGTTAGCCAGAGTTCCTCTTGGTCGACTGGGAAAGCCAGAAGAAATAGCTGATTTAGTTGTATTTTTGGCTTCAGATAAAAGTTCTTATATCACTGGTTCAATTGTTGTGATTGATGGTGGTTGGTTAGCAGGTTAAAGGGGCTTGACTATACTTTCTGCTTAAATTAAGTTAAAATAATCTAATTCATTAAAAAAGGTCGTCTTAAAATTTAAGAAAAAAAATACTATGGAAGGTTATTGTGTAAAATGTAAAGCTAAAAGAGAAATGAATGATGCCAAAGAAGTTACCATGAAAGGTAAGGGCGACGCTAAGAGAAAAGCGATGAAAGGCGTTTGTCCAAAGTGCGGTACAGGTATGTACAGAATCATGGGCAAAGCCTAAACCAAATATATTTATACATATATTTAACTAACGGTTACCTTAATAGGTAACCGTTGGTTTTAATTTTAATGATTTTTTAAATGATTTTTTTGATATGATTAATAAATGATTAAAATCAATAGAAAGTTAAAAATTTGTTTTTTAATATTTTTAGCTTATTTTAATATTTTGGTTTGGATAATCGTATTTGATTTGACGCAGAACAACTTGAAAGTTATTTTTTTTGATGTTGGGCAGGGCGATAGTATTTTTATTGAAACTCCGCAAAAACACCAGATTTTAATTGACGGAGGACCCGATTCTTCTGTATTGGAGAAATTGGGTCAAAACATGCCTTTCTACGACAGAACTTTGGACCTAATTATTTTAACTCATCCTGAACATGATCATTTTTTCGGTCTGTTTGATGTCTTGAAAAATTATCAGGTTAAAAATATTTTATGGACTGGTGTTTTAAAAAATACAGCTGAATTTAAAGAATGGGAAAGATTGATTCAAGAAGAGGATACTCAAATTAAAATTGCCCGAGCGGGTCAAAGAATTTATGAAGATAAAAATTACTCAAAGGCAGTTGATATTCTTGTATTATATCCATTCGAAAATTTGGAGGGTGAAGAAATGACAAATGTTAACGATACTTCAATTATTATTAAATTGTTTTTTAAACAGAATAGTTTTTTGTTTTGCGGTGACGTTTCAAAATCAGTTGAACATAAATTAATTGATAAGAATATTGATATTGACGTCGATATTTTGAAAATAGCACACCATGGAAGTAAAAATTCAACATCAGAAGAATTTTTAAAAAAAGTATTGCCGGATTTGGCAATAATTTCAGTTGGATCAGATAATAGTTATGGTCATCCTACTCCGGAAGTTCTTGTGCTTTTGGAAAAATATGATATAAAACTTTTAAGGACAGACATAAGTGGCGATATAAGTTTTTTATTAAAATAAGAACCTTTCGCTTCGCTCAAGAACCTTGATTTCTCGTTTTACTCGAAATTAAGAACCATTCGTCGCTTCGCTCAAGAACCTTGTTTTAAATAAAATAAAATAAAATTAAAATGAAAAATATACAAAAAGAAAAAACGTTGATCGTTATAAAGCCAGATGGTATACAAAGGTCATTAATAGGGGAAATAGTAAAGCGATATGAGAGACTTGGATTAAAATTGGTTGCTTTGAAAATGTTTGTTCCTAAATCAGATTTCATAGAAAAACATTATACAGTTGACCTTAATTGGAGAATGGCAAATGGGGAAAAAACAATAAAGGCATATAGAGATAAGAGCTTGACTCCTCCAACCGATGACCCGATGGAAATGTCCGCCATGACTTTAGAGAAATTGAAAAAGTATATGTCTTCCGGTCCGGTTGTGGCAATGGTCTGGGAAGGAGCCCATGCTGTTCAAATTGTCAGAAAAATAACTGGAGGAACAGAACCTCTAACTTCCGATGTCGGTACAATAAGAGGAGATTTCGTTTTAGATTCTTATCAAATTTCCGATCCCACAGGCAGGGCGGTCAGGAACCTTATTCATGCTTCAGGATCAATAGACGATGCTGAAAAAGAAATAAATTTGTGGTTTAAACCCGAAGAAATTATTAAATATAATTTAGTGCAAGAGCACATATTATATGATGTTAATCTTGACGGGATACTGGAATAAATCTAAATCGGATAAACCTGGCTTATTTGAAATTATCTTAATTTGACAGAAGACTTGGAGGATAATATGATTAATATGGTCCTGTTAGTTTTTAGGCGTATTTTGGAATATACTTTTTAAAGGGGAGTCTGATAATGATTATAGTCCTTGGACTGTAACTTAGACACCCACTTACATTACTTTCCTTTTAAACCTGAAAGCTGCAGGACTTTTGTTTTAAATAAGTAAGAGAATTTTTATTAGACTGAAGTTAATAGTTGTATACTAAAAAGCCCCGAATAAGGGCTTTTTTATTTAGTAAAAAAGTTATTGAATACTGGGTTCGTCTGTCGGGATGCCGGGAGTCGAACCCGAATCTTACCCACCCCATGGGCAAATACTAACCATTATACTACATCCCGAGTGCCTTTATTTAAGCTTGCCGATTGCTTTAATGCATTTAGTGCAGAGTAAGGCTCTTTTACCGACAAAATCTTTGAATAAGCTTTTTTTAATTCCAACAGGAATATAAGCCCATTGAAAATTGGGTTTTTGTTTTCTTTTAACGCTTGTCGGGTTGTATTTTCCTCTTAATTTGTTTAGACGCCTTGCCAGATTTCTCTTTTTGGCGCATATTTCACATTGTTTCATTGTATTGTGTTTTTTGTATTACACTCTAATACAAAAAATAATAACTCGTTTTTAAAAAAAAAGCAAGAAGTTTTTCTTGTGGTTAATTTATGATATACTCTAAAAAAGTTTGAAATTTAATTTTTATGGTGATTACAATTTTTACTTTAATTATTCTTTTACTGTCTGTGATTTTACACGAGTTGGCTCATGGTTATACAGCTCTGTCTTTAGGCGATTCAACTGCCAAAGATGCCGGTCGTTTAACTCTTAATCCATTAAATCATTTGGATTTTTTTGGTTCTTTTTTACTGCCCTTATCTTTATTCATTATTACTTCAGGCCAAGGACCGATATTCGGCTGGGCCAAACCGGTACCAATTAATTCTTATAATTTTAGAGATCAAAAAAAAGGAATTATTAAGGTCTCTTTAGCCGGGTCATTCGCGAATTTTTTAATTGCCATCTTCTTTGGACTTATTATCCGTTTTATTCCTCTCAATCTTTCGTTTATTAAACTTTTAAGCATTATTGTTTTTTATAACTTTTTTTGGGGATTATTTAATTTAGTTCCAATACCACCTTTAGACGGTTCTCATATTCTGTTTTCTCTACTGCCGGAAAAGTTTTCCTGGTTAAAGAATTCCTTTCAGCGATGCGGGAATATACTGCTATTATTTTTTATATTTTTTGGTATGAATTGGCTTTTTTCCATCGCCATCAAGCTTTACACCTTATTGGTGGGATGATACAATTGACAACCGTTTCAATTTTTGTTATTTTTATTTTCATAATACTCAACAAAATTAAGATTATGCCAACAATTAGACAATTAATAAGACACAAAAGAAAAAAAGTAAAGAAGCGTTCTAAGGCTTCAGCTTTGGATTTTACTTTTAATGTTTTAAAAAACAGGCAATTCAGATTTGATTCTCCCTTCAAAAGAGGAGTGTGTCTTAAAGTTTTTACTACTACTCCTAAAAAACCCAACTCAGCTTTAAGAAAAGTAGCTAAAGTGCGTCTTAGTAATGGTAAAGAAGTAACCGCCTATATTCCCGGAGAAGGTCATAACCTTCAGGAAAACTCAGTTGTCTTAATCAGAGGAGGAAGAGTAAGAGATTTACCGGGAGTCAGATATCATATTGTCAGAGGTACTATTGATACATCCGGAGTTGAGAATCGCAAAACAAGCCGTTCCAAATACGGAGCTAAAAAAGTCAAATAAACAAGTTTGTTTTTATTTAAAAAATAAACCATGCCTAGAAAAAAGATTAAAAAACATCAAATAGAACCGGACTTTATTTATAATAATATTAAAGTCAGTACTCTTATTAATCATATTATGAAAATGGGCAAGAAAACTATTGCTCAAAAAATTGTTTACGAATCTTTGCTCGAAATAGGACAAAAAACTAAGAAAGATCCTATTGAGGTTTTTGAAAAGGCTCTTGAAAATGCCTCTCCTTTACTTGAGCTTAAATCTAAAAGAGTGGGAGGAGCTACCTATCAAGTTCCAACCGAAGTTAAAGAAGGAAGGAAAGAAACATTAGCTATCCGCTGGATATTAAAAGCTGCCAGAAGCAGAAAGGGTAAGCCAATGAAAAGCAAATTAGCTGAAGAATTAATTGAAGCAGCTGATAATAAAGGATCAGCTATTAAAAAGAAAGAAGAGATTCATCGAATGGCTGAGGCTAATCGAGCTTTTGCTCATTTTAGATTTTAATCTGAACAATACTATGTCTAGGACTTATCCAATTGAACGTTATAGAGACATCGGAATCATTGCTCACATTGATGCTGGTAAAACCACCTTTAGTGAGCGTATTTTGTTTTATACGGGAGTTTCTCATAAAATAGGCGAGGTTCATTACGGCACCGCTATTATGGATTGGATGGAACAGGAAAGAGAAAGGGGAATTACTATTACCTCCGCGGCCACTACTTGTTTCTGGACCCTTATGGGAGAAGAGAAAAATAAAGACAATGAATATAGGATTAATTTAATTGATACTCCAGGCCACATTGATTTTACTGCTGAGGTACAACGATCTTTAAGGGTATTAGATGGAGCAGTAGTAGTTTTTGATGGAGTAGCTGGAGTAGAACCGCAGTCAGAAACGGTTTGGAGGCAAGCTGATAAATTTGTCGTTCCTCGCATTTGTTTCATTAATAAAATGGATAAAATGGGCGCTGATTTCGAAAAAAGTATAGAAAGTATTTGGGAGAAACTTTCTCCCAACGCTGTTGCTGTTCAAATACCAATTGGTAGCGAAGGCAACTTAAGCGGAGCAATAGATTTATTGACAATGAAAGCAGTCAGACAGGAAGGTGAGCATGGCGAAATAATTAAAATAGAAGAAATCCCTGAGGATTTAAAAGAAAAAGCTCAAGAATGGAGAAAAAAATTAGTTGATAAAATTATTGCTGAAGATGAAGTTTTATTAGAAAAATATCTTGAAGGGGATAGTCAAGATATTTCAATTGACGAACTAAGAAAAGTTTTAAGAAAAGCAACAATTAGTTATAAATTAATTCCCGTATTTTGCGGTTCGGCTTTACAAAACCTCGGAGTCCAATCAGTTCTGGACGGAATTATTCATTATTTGCCAAGTCCGATTGATTTGCCGGCAATTAAGGGCCACGACCCAAAGAATGATCAGGAATTAATTAGAAAACCGGAAGATTCAGAACCGTTTTCTGCCTTAGCTTTTAAGGTTGCCGCTGATCCTTATGTCGGAACTTTAACTTTTTTTAGAGTTTATTCAGGAATGCTTAAAAAAGGGTCTTATGTATTAAACTCGAGCACCAATGAAAAAGAAAGAATCGGTCGTATTTTAAGAATGCATGCCAATGAAAGAGAAGAGGTGGAAGAAATTTATACCGGCGATATCGCCGCTACAGTCGGTTTAAAATCAACAGTTACCGGTAATACTTTATGCGATGAAAATCATCCGGTTATATTGGAAAAAATTATTTTCCCGGAACCAGTTATCAATATTAGAATTGAACCCAATACTAAAGCCGACCAAGAAAAAATGGCGGTTGCTTTAAAAAAATTAGCTGAAGAAGATCCGACTTTTAAAGTCAGTAGCGACGAAGATACCGGCGAAACTCTTATTGCCGGGATGGGAGAATTACATCTTGATATTTTAGTTGATAGAATGCGTCGGGAATTTAAAGTTGGTGTTAATGTCGGTCGACCTCAAGTTGCTTACAAGGAAACAATTAGAATTCAATCTTCAGCTGAATCAAAATATATTCGTCAATCCGGTGGTCGGGGACAATACGGTCACGTTATGTTAAGACTTGAACCTAAAGAAAGGGGAGCTGGTTTTGAATTTATTGATGAAATTAAGGGAGGAGTTATTCCTAAAGAATTTATTCCGGCAGTTGAAAAAGGTATTAAAGAAGCTATGGCTAAAGGAGTGGTAGCTGGTTATCCAATCGTTGATTTATCAGCCGCTCTTTACGATGGTTCTTTTCATGATGTTGATTCTTCGGAAATGGCTTTTAAAATTGCTGGTTCAATGGCTTTTCAAGAAGCTGCCAAGAAAGCTAACCCAGTATTATTAGAGCCGGTTATGAAATTGGAAATTGTTATTCCATCTAATTTTTTTGGTGATGCGATTTCTGATTTATCATCAAGGCGAGGTAAGATCGAAGAGACTAAAGACAGATTAAATTTAAAGATTATTGATGCTATGGCTCCTCTGTCAGAAATGTTTGGTTATGCCACGTCACTGCGCAGTTTAACCGAAGGTAGAGGAACTTTTACTATGGAATTCAGTCATTACGAAGAAGTTCCGGCGTCAATCGCCAAAGAGGTTGTCAGCGGAAAGAGAAAATGATATTGACAATTTATTTGAAAAACAATACAATACTAAATACTATATTTTATTAAATTAAAATTAAAAAAAATTATGGCCGAAAAAGAAAAATTTGTCAGAGAGAAACCTCACGTTAATATTGGTACCATTGGTCACGTTGACCATGGAAAAACTACCCTTACTGCAGCTATCTTAAAAGTAGCTAATTTGAGGGGGATGAAATCTTCTGTGAAAAACGTTGATGAAATTGACTCAGCTCCGGAAGAAAAATCCAGAGGCGTTACTATTAATGTTTCTCATTTAGAGTTTGAAACACCTAAGAGGCATTATGCTCATATCGACTGTCCTGGACATGCCGACTACATTAAGAATATGATTGTCGGTGCCGCTCAAATGGATGGAGCAATTTTAGTTGTTTCCGCTCCGGACGGACCGATGCCTCAAACTAGAGAACATATTCTTTTAGCCGGACAAGTTGGTTTACCATCTTTAGTCGTTGCTTTGAATAAAGTTGATGCAGTTGACGATCCGGAAATTATTGATTTAGTTGAATCAGAAGTAAGAGAACTTTTGAAGAAATATAACTATCCAGGAGATGAAGTTCCTATTATCAGATGTTCTGCTATTAAGGCTTTAGAGGCCACATCAGTTGATGATGAAGCAGCTAAACAAATTATAGAATTAATGGACGCTGTTGATTCTTATATTCCTGAACCGGTTCGAGATACAGACAAACCATTTTTAATGGCTATTGAAGATGTCTTTACTATTGCCGGTCGTGGAACTGTTGCTACCGGAAGAATTGAAAGAGGAATTGTCCGTCCTAATGATGAGGTTGAATTAATCGGTTTAGGCGAGACCGTCAAAACTACTGCGGTCAGCGTGGAAATGTTTAACAAGATGTTGGATGAAGGAATGGCCGGTGACAATGTCGGAATTCTTTTAAGAGGATTAAAGAAAGAAGAAGTTCAGAGAGGCCAGATTTTAGCTAAACCAGGATCAGTTAACGCTCATACTGAATTTACCGGAGAAGTCTATGTTTTAACTAAAGAAGAAGGCGGAAGGCACACCCCATTTTTTAAGGGTTATAAACCTCAATTCTTCTTTAAAACAACTGATGTAACCGGAGATGTTATTTTGCCTGAAGGAACGGAAATGGTTATGCCTGGAGATACAGTAAATTTGACAATTAAATTAATTGCTCCGATTGCCATGGAAGAAAAACAGAAGTTTGCTATCAGAGAAGGTGGTAAGACAGTAGGAGCAGGAGTAATTAGTAAAATAATTAAGTAATTCCGTCCAGTTTGTTTTAAATTTAAAAAAAATGGTTGTCGCAAAGAAAGTCAAGACAGAAGAAAAAGCAACTGCTCAAAGGATGAGGATTAAGCTGAGAGCTTACGATCATAAAGTGATTGACAATAGCGTTAATCAGATTGTTGAGGTAGCTCAGCGTTATGGGGCAGAATTCGCCGGTCCGATTCCTTTGCCAACCGAAATTAAGAAATATACGGTTAATAGATCAACCTTCGTCCATAAGGATGCTAGGGAGCAGTTTGAAATGAGAGTTCATAAAAGATTGATTGATATATTAAACCCAACCCCAAGAATTATTGATTCCTTAATGAATTTAACTTTACCAGCCGGAGTAGAAATAGAAATAAAGATATAAATCATTACTGGTCTTAAAAACTGGGCTGGTGCCCAGTTTTTCATTGAAAACGATTTTATGAAATTTATATTAGGTCAAAAATTAGAAATGTCGCAGATGTTTGATTCTGAAGGGAACGTGATCCCGGTGACTTTGGTTTTGGCCGGACCTTGCCAAATTACCCAGATTAAGACTAAAGAAAAAGACGGTTACGAAGCAGTCCAGATTGGTTTTCAAAAAATCAGTAAAGAGAAAAAAGTCAAAAAACCGCAAGCTAAAAAACCCTTTAAATATTTGAGAGAATTCAGAAATAACATCGGAGAATTTCAAATTGACCAGGAGATTAATGCTTCTTTATTTCAAGAGGGAGACAAAGTAGCAGTTACAGGTATTTCTAAAGGAAAGGGATTTCAGGGTGCTGTTAAAAGATGGAGTTTTGCCGGACAGTCGGCGACCAGAGGAACTAAACATGAACACAGAACAATTGGTTCAGTCGGTTCTAGATATCCTCAACACGTTAGGAAGGGTAAAAAAATGCCTGGCCGAATGGGTAGCGATAGAACAACTGTCAGAAATCTTAAAATTATTAAAGTAGATAAAGATAATAATTTATTGGCAATTAATGGCGCTGTTCCTGGAAGAAGAGGAACGCTATTAGAGATTAGAAGTTTGCTTTAAAGATTTATGAAATATCCAGTCTATAATCAGCACGGAGAAGAAGTCGGAACAGTTCTTTTACCTAAGAGTATTTTTGAAGTTGAGGCTAATAATGATTTAATTCATCAAATTGCCGTATCTCAATCAGCCAATCGTAGGCGAGTTATTGCCAGCACTAAAGATAGAGCACAAGTTTCTGGAGGAGGAAAGAAACCCTGGAAACAGAAAGGAACCGGCCGAGCCCGTCATGGTTCCATTCGTTCGCCATTATGGCGTAAGGGTGGAGTTACTTTCGGCCCATTAAAAGAAAGAAACTTTACCCTGACAGTTCCTAAAAAGATGAAAAAGAAAGCTTTATTTATGATATTATCAGCTAAGGCTTCAGAAAAACTCATTGTCGTTTTAGATGAACTTAAAGCCGACAAACCCAAGACAAAAGAAATTAGCGTTTTATTTAAAACACTAAGAGTTAAGATTGATAATTTTAAAAAAGGTTCAACTTTAATGATTTTACCCAAAGCTGACAAAAACTTATATTTATCAGCCAGAAATATCGACGGTTTAACTATTAGTGAAGCTAGAAATATTAATGCCTTAGATCTGCTTTCAGTTAAATATTTAATAATGCCCAAGCAATCGATTAAGGCAATAGAAGAGACATTTTTAAAGTAATATGGCCATATTAGACGTTTTTAAAAGAAAAGAAAAAAAGAAATCAGTTTTAGAAAGCAAAGATAAAATTCAAGAAGCTACAAAAGCTCCGGAAGTTAAGGTTTTTAAAAAGCCAAAAACAGAGAAGAAACCAACTAAAAAGAAAACAGGGATTGTCTATAATATTTTAAAAGAACCTTATATCACCGAAAAAGCTACTGATTTATCTAAAGAAAACAAATATATTTTTATAGTTTATTCCACTGCAAATAAAATTGAGATTAAAAAAGCGGTTGAATCTTTATATAATGTTAATGTCCTTTCAGTACGCACTATTAATATTCCAAGAAAAAAGAAAAGATTCGGTAAAACAATGGGCTTTAAGGCAGGTTTAAGAAAAGCTATTATTGAAGTTAAACCAGGACAAAAAATAGAAATTCTTAGTGTTTAATTATTGATATTTCATGAAACAAACAACCCACTCCAGAAAAATATTAAGTAAAAAAGAACCGGAAAAAAGGTTGCTTTTGAGACTGAAAGAAAATGCCGGTAGGTCAAGTTCCGGCAGGATAAGCGTTCGACATCACGGATCAGGAGTCAAAAAGCTTTATCGAATTGTTGACTTTGGTCAGGAAAAGATAGGCGTAGCAGCTTGTTTGTTAGCTATTGAGTATGATCCAAACAGAACCGCTTTTTTAATGCTTTTAGAATATAGCGATGGCGATAAGAGATATCAACTGGCACCTCATGGAATTAAGATAGGAGAGAATGTTATTTGTGATGAGCAGGCTGATGCAAAAATCGGTAATAGGATGAGATTAGAAAATATCCCATCAGGTACTCGTGTTTATAATATTGAATTGATTCCTAACAATAAAGGAAAAATAGTCAGAAGCGCCGGGACATCAGCTTTGATTCTTGCCAAAGAAGGCAAATATTGTAATCTAGAGATGCCGTCTAAAGAAATCAGAAAAATTCCTTTGAAATGTTTTGCTTCAATCGGACAGGTTTCTCGGCCGGAAAAAAGATTTGAAAAAATTGCTACAGCTGGAGCTAAAAGGAGAATGGGTTGGCGTCCAACTAACCGAGGCAGCAGTATGAATCCTTGCGATCATCCTCATGGAGGAGGAGAAGGAAAGACCCCAATCGGGCTTCGTTATCCCAAAACACCTTGGGGTAAGCCGGCTCGGGGAGTCCACACTCGAAGAAGGAAATCAACACAAAAATATATAATTAAAAGAAGGTCAGCTAAAAAAAGGAAATAATATTATGGCTAGAAGTCTAAAAAAAGGTCCATACGTTGATGAAAGGTTGTTAAAAAAGATTAAGAATTTTAAACCAGGATCGGACCAAATTATTAAAACATGGTCAAGAAGTTCTACTATATCACCAGAAATGATTGGTTTTACTTTTGCCGTTCATAATGGTAAAAACTTTATACCGGTCAAAGTTAACGAAGATATGGTTGGACATCGACTTGGTGAATTTGTTCCGACAACCAGATTTTCCAGACACGGGGGAAAGATGCAGAGAGGATTGGAAGCGAGAGTTGCTCAAACTGAACAGCAAAAAGCTACTGCTTCTGTTACTAAAACTCCGGATACTAAAACATCGACTACTAAAGCCCCAGCGGCTAAATAATAAAACACATGGAAGTTAAAGCCCAATTAAATTATTTAAGAATAGCTCCACGTAAAGTAAGACTGATTGCTGATTTGATTAGGGGAAAAACAGTTGAGCAAGCTCAAAATATTTTAAGATTTACAATTAAAAAGGGAGTTGATCCAATGGTTGGCCTTCTTAAATCGGCTACTTTTTCAGCTACCAATAATTTTCATTTACTTGAATCGAATTTATATATCGCTAAAATTTCAGTCAATGAAGGACCAAAACTGAAAAGATGGAGAGCTAGAGCGAGAGGCAGTGCTTTTGAAATCCAGAAGAAAACTTCTCATATAGTTATTGTTTTAGATGAAAAAGAAAAAAGTACCAAGAAAGGTAAAGACGGTAAAACATCCGTAAAAAAACATTCTTCCGCTAAAGATGCCTCTTTTGCCGAAGTAGCTTCGGATACGAAAGCCGAGTCGAAGGGTAAGGAGAAAAGCAAACAAAGAGTTAAAGAAATCGAAAGAGAGATACAGAAACCCAAAACAACGGTTGGCGCAAGAAAATCTTTTATTAGACAAAAAACAATTTAATTAAATCCATGACTCACAAAGTTAACCAAAAAGTATTCAGAATAAAGGAGATTAATGATTGGGACTCAAGGGGATTTTATGAAAAGAAATTTCCTCAATATTTAGAGGAAGATTTTATGATTAGAGATTTTTTAGACAAAAAGCTTAAAAAAGTAGGAATAGAAAAAATTGAAATTGAGCGTTTTCCAAGCAAAACGAATATTATAATTTCAACCATGAAACCAGGTTTTATTATTGGCCGGGGTGGTAAGGGTATAGAAGATTTAAGAAAACA
The DNA here is from genome assembly GCA_018813025.1 of Patescibacteria group bacterium. GTDB lineage: Bacteria > Patescibacteriota > Minisyncoccia > Minisyncoccales > DG-74-3 > JAHJCL01. Next base: position 7,970 of record JAHJCL010000030.1, on the reverse strand, counting down.
ACTGGAAAATTATTTATTAAAAAATAGAAATAAGAAATTTCAAGCTAGTAAAAAAGAATTGAAATTAGAAATAAGAGAAATTAAAAATCCTTGGACGTCAGCTAATTTGACCGCCCAGTGGGTAGCCCAGCAAATTGAAAAAAGAATGCCTTATCGAAGGATATTAAAACAAACATTAGCCAAAGTAGCTCCTATTAAAGAAATTAAAGGTTGCCGGGTTGCTATTGCCGGCAGATTGAATGGAACTAAAATAGCTCGAGATGAATGGATGCAAGAAGGACAAATGCCCAGGCAAACTATAAGGGCTGATATTGATTACGCTAATGTTGAGGCGTTTTGTACTTACGGAAAAATCGGAATAAAAGTTTGGATTTATAAAGGAGAAAAATTTTAATAATTTTTTAAAGGAGAAAAATTTGAATAATTTTTTAAAGGAGAAAAATTTCAATTTTTAAAAATAGATTATGCCAATTTTAATGCCTAAAAAAGTTAAACACCGAAAGATGTTCAAGGGAAGAAGAAGAATGAAAGGAGATTCTCACCGAGGTTGTATGATTACTTTCGGAACTTTTGCTTTGAAATGTTTAGCAACGAAATGGGTAACTTCCCGCCAAATTGAAGCCGCCAGAAGAGCTATTATTAGGTATTTAAAAAAGGGAGGTAAGTTATGGATTAGAGTTTTTCCAGATAAACCGATTACTCAGAAAGGAGGTGAGGTTGGTATGGGTGGAGGTAAGGGGGGAGTTGATCATTATGTCGTTGCCATGAAACCCGGCAGAATTATTTTTGAATTAGCCGGAGTTAAAGAAGAAGTTGCTAAAAAAGCTTTTAGGGCCGCGGCTGATAAATTACCGATAAAGACCAAATTTATTCAAAGAGAAGTATAATATTATGAAAATAGCTAAATTTAGGAAAAAAAATAAAAAAGAATTAGAAAAATTACTAAAAGAACATAAAGAACGTTTAGGAGTTTTACGATTTAGTTCAGCTTCAAGTAAAATTAAGAATGTTAAAAAAATAAGTCAATTAAAAAAAGACATAGCCAGAATACTTACTTTATTTAAAGAAAACAATAAAATAGCTTAATAATATGCCCAAACGTCAATTAAAAGGAATAGTTGTTTCTGACAAAATGGCCAAAACGGTCGTAGTTGAGATTGAAAGAATTAAGAAAGACCCCAAATACCACAAAAGATACAAGGTTCATAAGAAATATAAAGCTCATGACGATAAAGAAGAGTGTAAAATTGACGATCAGGTTATTATTGAGGAATGTCGACCGATTAGTAAAGATAAAACTTGGCGAGTTATCAAAAAGATATGATCCAGTTAAGAACAATGCTTAAAGTAACCGATAATACCGGTGCTAAAATTGCCCAATGTATCCATGTTTTTGGAGGCAGTCGGGTTAGATATGCTCGAATTGGAGATATTATTTTAATCGTTGTTAAATCAGCTGATCCAAGAAGATTGGTTAAAAAACATGAAATAATCAGAGCAGTGATAGTCAGGCAAAAACAAAATTTTAGAAGGAAAGACGGTTCTTATATCCGATTTGATGATAATGCTTGTGTTGTTTTAGAAGGCAAGACCAAGGAACCTAAAGGAGGAAGAATTGTCGGTCCCATAGCCAAGGAATTAAAAGAAAATGGATTTGATAAAATAGCCAGTTTAGCTCCGGAATTAATTTAATAATGAAGAAGTTAGTATGAAAATAAAAAAAGACGACATAGTATTAATAATTTCCGGTAAATATAGAGGTAAAACCGGCAAGATTTTAAAATCTTTTCCTAAAAAGAATCAGATTTTAGTTGAAGGAATTAATTTAAGAAAAAAACATCAGAAACCCAAAAAATCCGGAGAGAAGGGACAGATAATTGAAATACTTGTTCCGTTAAATGTATCTAATGCCCAACTGATTTGTCCTAAATGTAAAAAAGCTGTTAGGATCGGTTATCGTATAGAGGGAGGTAAAAAATATAGAATTTGTAAAAAATGCGATAAAGCATTAGTATAAGAGATTAACATGATAACTAAATTTTCAGAACAATATCAGAAAAAGGCAATTCCTGCCATGATAGAGAAATTTCATTACAAAAGCGTTATGGCTGTTCCTAAAATTGAAAAAGTGGTAATCAATACAGGTTTTGGTAAAAGAATCGCTGGTAAAACAAACGATGAACAAAAAAAGATTTACGAAGGAATATCAAAAGAGTTATCTTTGATGGTCGGTCAATCACCAGTTTTAACTAAATCCAAAAAGTCAATTGCCGGTTTTAAATTAAGAAAAGGAATGATAGTCGGAGCAATGATTACCTTAAGGGGGAAGAAAATGAATGACTTTTTAGAAAGATTAATTCATATTGTTCTTCCAAGAAGCCGTGATTTTAACGGTTTGTCAGCTAAGTCAATAGATAATTCAGGTAATTTAAACTTAGCTATTAAAGAACACATTGCTTTTCCTGAAATAGAACCGGAAAAAGCTAAAGGAATTTTTGGATTAGAAATTACAGTAGTAACTAACGCTAAGAGTAGAGAAAAAGGTTTAGAATTATTAAAATTATTAGGATTTCCAATTAAATAAAATGGCTGTTGAAGGACAAATAGCAAAATCAAAAAAGAAACCAAAATTTAGCACTAGGATTGTTAGGCGTTGTTTCAAGTGCGGTCGGGGTAGAGGTTTTATGAGAAAATTTGGATTATGCCGAATTTGTTTTAGAGAAATGGCCAATAAAGGTTTGATTCCCGGAATTAAAAAATCATCTTGGTAAAATATGACTGATCCAATCACTGACATGTTAAATAGGATTATGAATGCTCAAGCCGTTGACCATTTAACGGTTGACCTTCCTTTTTCCAATCTAAAATATCAGATATTAGAGATAATGGAGAAAAACAGTTTGATTAAAAAGGTAGAGAAGAAGGGTAGAAAAACCGACAAAACGATTACTATTACTTTGAAATACGAAGACAAAGATCCGGTGATTAACGGTTTTAAAAAGATTTCTAAACCTGGTCAAAGAATTTATTGCGCTTGGCATGAAATAAAAAGAGTTAAGTCTGGTTTCGGATTGTCTATTATGTCAACTTCTAAAGGATTAATGATTAATAAAGCTGCCAGGAAACAAAAAATAGGAGGAGAAATATTATTTGAAATTTGGTAATATTATGTCTAGAATAGGAAAAAAACCAATTTTAATACCTGAAAAAGTAACAGTTAAAATAGAGGGAAGTGAGATTACTGTTTCGGGGCCAAAAGGAGAACTTATTAGAAAAATTCGTCCTGAAATTAAGGTTGAAGTTAAGGATAATAATATTGTGCTTTCAATACAAACCGAAACCGAACACAGTAACGCTTTTTGGGGATTATTCAGAAGTTTAATCGCCAATATGGTAATCGGGGTGGTTGATGGTTTTGAAAAAAAATTAGAATTGAGTGGTTTGGGATATCGTGGAGCAGTTGAAGGAGATGATTTAGTTCTTCAGGTTGGTTTCAGTCACCCGGTTAAAATTAACACTCCTTCAGGAATAACTTTTTCCGTAGATAAGAATATTATTGTTGTTTCAGGAATTGATAAAGGATTAGTTACTCAAACTGCGTCTATAATAAGAAAAATTAAGCCTTGTGAGCCGTATAAAGGCAAGGGAATTAAATATGAAGGCGAGAAAATTCGTCGTAAAGCCGGTAAGAGAGTTGCTTCCGGAGCATAATAATTTAAAAATATGATTGATTTTAAGATAAAAAAAGAAAGAGGCATTAGGCGCCATAAAAGAGTAAGGTCTAAAATTTCCGGAACCAAAACAACTCCGCGGCTTTATGTTTTTTGTTCTAATCAACATGTCTATGCTCAATTAATTGATGACGAGAACCAAAAGACTATTGTGGCAGCTAAAGATAGCGATATAAAAGAAATTGGTAAAAAAAATAAAGTTACTTCTAAAGACAAGTCAGTTTTGACTGGTAAAACAGCTATTTCTTTTGAGGTTGGCAGATTAGTTGCCCAGAAGGCAATAGAGAAAAAAATTAAAAAGGTAGTTTTTGATAGAGGAATTCGTCTTTACCATGGTCGTGTTAAGGCTTTGGCTGACGGAGCCAGAAAAGAAGGATTAGAATTTTAATAAATATGGATAATCTAATTAAAAAACAAAATAGGGGACCAAGAAGACAAAGAGATTCGTTTAGAAAAAGTGAAGATGGTTTTGATTCTAAGGTTTTAGATTTGTCTCGAGTAGTTAGAATGACTGCTGGAGGTCGCAGACTTAGATTCAGAGCAGTAGTGGTTGTCGGAGACAAAAAAGGCAAGGTTGGCTTAGGAGTATCTAAAGGTACTGATGTTGCTCAGGCAATCAATAAAGCCACTAGATTAGCTAAGAAAAATATAGCGAATATTGTTATGTTGAATGATACTATTCCTCATGAAGTTAGTGCTAAGTTTGGAGCAGCTAGAATTCTTTTAAAACCTCAGAAGAAAGGAAGAGGATTGGTAGCTGGAGGAACAACCAGAGTAATTTGTGATTTAGTTGGAATAAAAAATATTTCAGCCAAAATATTAAGCAATACTAAAAATAAGATTAATAATGCTAAGGCAATATTAAAAGCCTTGAAGATGTTGAAAATTCAAAAATCCAAAGAACATGCAATTACATCAAATTAAACCAACAACTAAAAAGAAAAAGGCAAAACGAATTGGTCGTGGCGGAAAAAGGGGAACTTATTGCGGTAAAGGAATAAAGGGTCAGAAATCAAGGGCAGGAGCTAAATTTGAGCCAGCTATTAAACTCTTTATTAAAAGATATCATAAGCTTAAGGGGTATCGCTTTAAAGGCCACTCCGAAAATCAACAGGTAATTAATGTTTTCATGCTGGAGAAAAAGTTTAATTCTGGCGATATAGTCAGCTCTAAATCTTTAATCGAAAAGAAATTAATTCGTTTAGTTGAAAAAAAAGAACCTTTAATAAAAATTTTAGGTAAAGGAGATTTAAGTAAAAAATTAATTATTGAAGGATGTTTGGTTTCCAAATCAGCTCAAGAGAAAATAGAAAAAGTTGGAGGATCAGTTAAAAAAATATGATTTTTGATAACGTTACTCGAATATTTAAAATCAAAGATTTAAGAAATAAAATTCTTTTTATCCTTTTTTGTTTCGCAATTTTTAGATTAATGGCCAATATTCCCATCCCGGGAGTAAATCCCGAAAAAGTTAAAGCTCTTTTCGGAGAATTAGGTATATTCGGCCTTTTAAATATTTTTACCGGGGGAGCTCTGGAAAAAATTTCTATTGTAATGTTAGGGGTTGGTCCGTACATCACAGCCAGTATTATTTTCCAGCTTTCAACAATGATTTTTCCCCAATTAGAGAAAATGTATAAAGAAGAAGGGGAGGCTGGCCGTCAGAAATTTAATCAATATTCCAGAATAGCTACCGTTCCTTTAGCCGCTTTACAGGGTTATTCAATGTTAATGCTTTTTCAACGTCGGGAGGTGATTGATGTTTTAAGTCCCGAGCTTTTATTGGCTTCAGTTTTGGCTATTACTGCCAGTAGCGTACTTTTAATGTGGTTGGGAGAATTGATTGCCGAAAAGGGAATTGGTGAAGGCGTTTCTCTTATAATATTTGCCGGAATTGCCGCTGATATGCCCAATAATATTTTTCAAATATTAATTAATTGGGATGCGAGTCAAATAAAATCTTATATTCTTTTTTTCATTATGGCTCTATCTATTATTATGGGCGTAGTTATAGTTAATGAAGGAAGAAGAAATATTCCAATTTCTTATGCTAAAAGAGTGAGAGGTAATAAAGTTTACGGTGGCGCTTCCACTTATTTACCTTTAAGTATTAATCCTGCCGGAGTAATGCCAATTATTTTTTCTTTATCTCTTTTAGTTTTACCGTCAATGGTTGTTAATTTTTTAGGCACTAGCGGTGGAGCATTATTAAATATTCTCCAGCGGATAAGCAATTTTTTTGCAGACCAGTTTGTTTACGGAATTTCTTATTTTATTTTAGTTTTTCTTTTCACTTATTTTTATACGGCTATTACCTTTGATCCCAATAATATAGCTGATAACCTAAAAAAAATGGGAGGTTTTGTCCCGGGAATTAGACCCGGAGAACCTACCGTCCAATATCTCTCTTTTGTTTTAAATAGAGTATTGCCATTCGGAGCATTATTTCTAGGATTGATTGCAGTGATGCCTTCTTTAGTCGGTAGAATAACAGGCATAACGTCATTTACTTTTTTAATCGGCGGAACTTCTCTTTTGATTGTGGTCAGCGTAATTTTAGAAACAATGCGCCAGGTTAACGCTCAACTTCAAATGAGAGAATACGACACTTTTTAATTTAATTAAAATTAATGGACAAATTAAAAGTTTTAATAGTAATCGGTTCTCCCGGAGCGGGTAAAGGAACCCAAGCCAATCTTTTATCTGAAAAGCTTGGCTTTTATCACTTTAGCAGCAGCAAGGTGGTTGGCCATATAATAGAAAATGCCCAGCCGGAATCTTTTATTGAGATTGATAACGTAAAATATTATTTTGAAGAACAAAAAAAACTAAGAGAAGAGGGTAAGCTGTGGGATGATAAATTTTTAACCCATTTTGTTAAAGAGAAAACTAAAGAATTATATGATGATGGTAATGGGATTCTCTTTGACGGAGCAATTAGAACTCCTTACGAGGGAGAGCACGTCGTTCCTCTTTTAAAAAAATTATATGGGCCGGAAGCGATTGAAGTGATTTATATTGACATCACTGAAGATGAAACGGTTTTTAGAAATAGCCATAGGAGGGAATGCGAATTAATACGTCATCCGGTGTTGTATTCTGAAGAAACAAAAAAATTAACTCAATGCCAGATTGACGGTTCTAACTTAGTTGAAAGAAAAGATGACGATATTGAAGTAATTAAAGTTAGATTAAAAGAATTCAGAGAAAAAACCAAACCTTTACTGGATATATTTAAAAAACAGGGATTACAAATTCACCAAATCGACGGATCGCCTAAGCCAGTTGTTGTTTTCGAAAATATTTTAAAAGCCCTGGGAATTAAATGATTCCAATAAAATCGGAAAAAGAAATTCAAATAATAACCGCTAATGGCCGAATTCTAGCTTCAATTATGAAGGATCTGGAAAAGAAAGTGGAGCCAGGGATAAGTACTGAAGAATTAGACAGGGTCGCTGAGACCCTGATTTTAAATTCTGGAGGCACTCCGTCGTTTAAAGGCTACGATGGTTTCCCTAAAACATTATGCACATCAATTAACGAAGAAGTAGTCCATGGAATTCCTAGTTTAAGGACATTGAAACAAGGAGATATTTTATCTTTGGATATTGGGATGAAGTGTAACGGTTTTCATGTTGATATGGCCGTTACTGTTGCAGTAGGTAAGATTTCACTTCAAGCTCAAAGATTAATCTGGATTACTAAAAAATCGCTTAAAAGAGGTATTAAAAAAGTTAAATCTGGCAATACTTTCGGAGACATCGGTAATACAATTCAAAGGTATGTTGAAGACCAGGGCTTAGGTGTTGTACGAGAGCTCTGTGGCCACGGAATAGGCCAAGAGCTACATGAGGACCCTCAGATTTTAAATTACGGTAAAAGGCATGCTGGAGATAAGATTCAAGAAGGGATGGTTTTTTGCTTAGAACCAATGGTAACAATAGGCGATTGGAAGATTGAAGAGATGTCTGACGGCTTTTGTTATAAAACTGTTGACAATTCTTTATCCGCTCATTTTGAACACACCATTGCCCTTACTAAAGATGGTTGTAAAATATTGACTATTTAATTTTTGATTTGTCAGTATTCTGTCTTTTCTTCGCGCTTTACCCTAAAGGGCTCCTCCGCGTCTTAGAAAATCCAGAATCCTCGAATTTTCATAACGGCGTTTCAGAGAATCTGAACGCTTTTTTGTTTTTATTGATTAAATCTTTTCAAAAAGGTAAAATAAAAATATAT
>JAHJCL010000029.1 GCA_018813025.1 Patescibacteria group bacterium | reverse complement strand
TTTATCTAGAATTATTTTAAGTAAAAAAGAAATTAATAAATTTTTAGAAATATTAAAAACTCAATACGACAATTCTCCTGATGATTTCGAAGAACTTATTTTAGAATCTCTTAGAGTAGCCAAAAAGAGAGAGAATGAGATAGTGACTCAAGAAGATTTACTAATCGCCTTGGCGATTAAAAATAAAATCCTAAAAAAACTTTTAATTGACCTTCAATTAAAAATAGACGATATTGAAAATTTGGCTGATTGGTCAAGGTTTTTACAAAAAAAAGAAGAAGAGCAAAAAAAATGGTGGCAATATAGTAATTTAATAAAGAGAGGATCATTAGCTAAAGAATGGACAGCAGGATTTACCGTTAATTTAAATAAATTTTCCAGCGATTGGTCAGAAATTTTAAAAAAGAGAGGCTTTCCTAAAATTATTGGACACGAAGAAGAACTATATCAATTAGAAAGAATTTTAAGCAGTCGGGAAGAAAACAGTAATGTTTTATTGATTGGAAATACTGGAACCGGTAGAAAATCAATTATACAAAATTTTGCCATTAGAAGCGCCTTAGGCCAGAGTCTTCCTGAATTAAATTATAAGATAGTTAAAGAGTTAAATTTATCTACTTTATTTGCTCAACTGCAAAATGAAAATCAAATAGAATCAGTTTTAAATAAAATTTTTGAAGAAACTCTTTTAGCTGGTAATATAATTTTAGTCATTGATCAATTCCATAATTTTGTAGGTAGGGATGAAAAGGCCGGGATATTCGATCTTTCCGGTATTTTGGTTCCTTACTTACACTTTCCTCAATTTCAACTCATTGCCATAACCAATATTGCTCATTTTCGTAAAAATATTGAACCAAAACAAGCTCTTTTGTCTTCATTCGATACGGTAGAGGTTGCTGAAATATCCAAAAAAGAAATTTTAATGCTTTTAGAGAATAAATCATTAATTACTGAGTCTCAAGATAATATTTTTATTAGTTACCAGGCTTTACATAATATTATGGATTATGCTGAACGTTATTTTCCAAACCTTTCATCTCCGGAAAAAGAATTAGATATTTTAAATGAAGCCATTATCTATGCTATTAGCGTAAAAGATAAAATTCTTTTACCCCGTCATATAGCGCATGTTGTTTCAACTAAAACTCAAATTCCTGTAGGAGAAATGGAAGAAAGAGAAAAAAATACCTTATTAAATTTAGAAGATTTAATTCATAAGAAAATTATTAATCAAGAAGAGGCGGTTAAAGAAGTGGCTGGTGCCCTTAGAAGATCCAGGTCGGAAATAACCATCAGGAAAGGACCCATGGGTTGTTTCCTTTTCTTAGGACCAACCGGTGTAGGTAAAACCGAAACCGCAAAAGTATTAACTGAAATCTATTTTGGTTCAGCATCAAAAATGATCAGATTAGATATGTCAGAATTCCAAATGGTGGAAGATATCACCAGGCTTATTGGTTCTACACAAGAAGATGGTTTGTTAACTGACCAAGTGCGCGACAATCCGTTTTCTTTAATTCTATTTGATGAAATTGAAAAAGCTAATCCCAAAATATTAAATCTTTTACTTCAGGTTTTAGATGAAGGATTTTTAACTGATGGATTGGGAAGAAAAACCCACTTTAAAAATTCAATTATAGTTGCCACTTCTAATGCCGGTTATAAAGTAATTCTTAACGCTATTGAAAAACAAGAACCTTGGACAGGTATTAAAAAGAAAATTTTAGATTATGTTTTTGAAAATAATATTTTCAGACCAGAATTTATTAATCGTTTTGACAGTATGGTTGTTTTTAAATCATTAACCCATGAAAATCTTTTAGATATTACTGAACTGATGCTTATTAAACTACAAAATAATCTTTCACAAAAAGATATTGAATTAGTTATAACTCCGGAACTCAAAGAAAAATTAGTTGAATTGGGATATAATCCAATTTTTGGAGCCAGAGAAATGACTAGAGTAATACAAGAAAAAATAGAAAATGTTTTAGCTAACGCTATCTTAAGTAATAAAATTAAAAGAGGGGATAAGGTTAAAATATTACCTGCTAATTTTGAACTAGAAATCAATAAATAAAAATGAAAAAAGCTTTTACTCTTATCGAACTTTTAGTAGTAATCTCTATTATTGGTCTTTTATCCAGTATCGTTTTAGTCAACACCAGAGGTTCCAGAGAAAAAGCCAGAATAGCTAAAGCATTGGAATTTAGTCAAACCATACATAATTCTCTTGGTTCTGAAGCAGTAGGTATTTGGGATTTTGACAGTTGTAATACTCAAGACTCTTCAGGATATGGAAACAATGGCACTATCAACGGAGCTGTCTGCAGTTCCGACACCCCTTATTTAGTACTCGGACAAGGAAACGGAAAGCATTCTTTAAGTTTTGATGGAGTGGATGATTATGTAAGAGTGCCTAGTTCTAGTAGCCTTAATTTCGGAGGTTCGGAGATAACAATGGAAGTATGGATTTATCCACATAATCCTACGGCAGGATACACGATGTTTATCAGAAAACAAACGCCTGGATATGGTCTTTGGATACTAATCAACGGGAAACTGTATGCTGAAATTTACCACCCAAATTGGAATACAGGCGAAGGCTATACTTCTGTTAATAGCAGTACTGTATTACAACCAAACAGATGGTATCATATCGTTGCAACTTATAAACAAAATCAATATTTCAAAATTTATCTTGATGGAAAAGAAGACGGATCAGTAGTGGCTTTCGATAAGTCAATAGGTACAAGTTCTTCTGATTTTTTAATAGGATATCTAGGTTGGATGGGAAGCGGTAATGTTTTTTTTGACGGCATAATCGACGGTGTTCATATCTACTCTCAATCATTGTCTCAATCCCAAATCCAACAATATTATGCTGAAGGGTTAGAAATGCATAAAAATTTGACAATTAAATAAAAGGTGGATGATAAGATTAAAAAGGTTAAAATATTACCTGCTAATTTTGATTTAGAGGTTTCGTAGAATAAAAAAATTAGTCAGTATTTAACTCCCGAGATGGGAGTTTTTTATTTTTTTTAAAATAAATTTTCTAGACCAACTGTGGATTACTTGTGGAAAACTTTGTATTTTAATCTCATTTTTGAAGGGTGGGTAATAAGTGTTGACTAAAGGTCATTAAGTGGGATATAAATAATGTGTAGTGGAAAATTGTGGATAACTATGGGATAACCATTAAAAACAGTGCAAAACTATGTTTATCGGAGAGTACAGACATACAATTGACAGTAAAAAAAGATTAGCTCTTCCAATCAAATTTAGAAAGGAATTGGGTAATAAAATTACCATAACTCGCGGTTTTGAAAACTGTTTAGTTATATATCCCCAAAAAGAGTGGCAAATAACATCTGATAAATTAGGCAAGTTACCTGTAAGCCAATTTGAAGCCAGAGGATATGCCAGAATAATGCTGGCTGGAGCAATGGAGGTGGAATTAGATAAATTGGGTAGAATTTTAATTCCGGAATATTTGAAGGAATATGCTGATTTAAAGAAAAGCGTTGTCGTTTGTGGAATATTTAACAGACTAGAAATTTGGAATGACAAAAAGTGGGATACCTATAAAGGAAAAATGGAAAAAGAAGTGGGGGATTTAGCCGATAAATTAAAAGAGTTAGGAATTTAATGGTCCACCTACCTGTTCTTAAAAAAGAAGTACTTGAATATTTAGACCCCAAGCCCAATCAAAATTTCATTGATTGCACTCTCGGGGCAGGAGGACACACGATTGCTATTTTAGAAAAAAACCAACCAAATGGAAAAGTATTAGGAATTGAATTAGACCCGGTACTATACCAAAAAATAAAAGAAGAAATAACTTCTGACAGACTAATTACTGTAAATGACAATTTTAAAAATATAACAGAAATTATTCAAAAAATAGAATTTAAAAAAGTAGCCGGAGTTTTATTAGACTTAGGAATGTCGAGCTGGCACATAGATAATTCGGGCAGGGGATTCTCGTTTCAAAAAGAAGAAGAATTAGATATGAGATATAATCCCGACATCGAATCATCAAAATCTACTGCGGCAAGTATTGTTAACGAACGTTCACAAGAAGAAATAGAAAAAATCTTAAAAGAATACGGAGAAGAAAGATTCGCCAGAAGAATTGCCAAGACGATTGTTGAAAAAAGAAAATATCGCACCATTAAAACCACAAATCAATTAATCGATATTATCCAAGAAGCAGTTCCTCTATGGTATAAGAAAAAAAGAATTTTTTTTGCCACCAGAACATTTCAAGCATTCAGAATAGCGGCTAATGATGAATTGAACAGTTTACAGATCGTGTTACCTCAAATTATTAATATTTTAGAGCCAGGTGGAAAAATTATCGTTATCTCTTTTCATTCTCTTGAAGACAGAATTGTTAAAAATTTCTTCAGGGAAGAGAAAAGAAAAAATACATTAAAAATTATTACAAAGAAACCAATTGAAGCTACACCGGGAGAAATAGAAGTTAACCCTCGGTCACGTAGCGCTAAATTAAGAGTAGCTGAGAAATTAAGGGAATAATATTAAAAATAAAAGATTAAATATGACAAAGGCAATCGAACAAACTCAAACTATTTCAACTTTAATCTTTTTCTTAATGTTAAGTTTAATTGTTCCTTTAATTTTACAAGTTAATTATTTGACTCGAGATGTTTTCTTAATCAAAGAATATAAACAGAAGTTAAGTCAGATTACGGAAAATAATGAAGGGTTGAAAATAAGTTTAGCTCAATCAAGCTCTTCAGAAAATGTTGATGATTATATTCAAGCTAAAAATTTCGTAAAAGCGGAACAAATAAAATATATTCAGATCTTAGAAACATCAGTAGTTCAAAATATCGAAAATGAATAGGTTTAGATTAATTGTTCTTTCTCTCTTCTTTTTTGTTTTTGCAACATATGTAACTGGAAAAATTGCTTATATCCAAATAAAAAAAGGAGATTTATATAAAGCTTTAGCCCAAGGACTTCATGCTCTTCCCGAAGAAAAACTTATTGAACGGGGGGAGATTTTATTTAAAAACAATCAACCACTGGCTATTAATAAGAACTGGCCATTGGCTTGGGCTTTACCTCAAGAAATAAAAGACGTCCAGGCAACTGCTCAAAAACTTAGCTCAATCCTTAATCTAGAAAAAGGATTTCTTTTAGATAAATTCAGTCAAGATAAACGCTATGTTATTTTAAAAAATAGACTGACTCAAGAAGAAACAGATCTTTTAAACCAATATCAGTTGGATGGAATACATATTGATACTGAAAGAGGTAGATATTATCCTCAAGAAGCATTAGCTGGACAGATTGTCGGTTTTTTGGGCGGTAATGGTAATGGCCAATACGGTTTAGAAGAATATTACAACCAAACTATTTATAAGCCGGAGAAAGAAATAGGCGATAGTTTATTATTAACGATTGATTATGAAATCCAATTCATGGCTGAAAAACTATTAACCGAAGCACAGGAAAGTTTAAAAATGAAAAGTGGTCAAATTATTGTCATTGACCCTAATTCAGGAAAAATTTTAGCCATGGCTAATTTCCCTACATTTAACCCAAATCAATACAAAGAATCGGCTGACAGCGGTGATCTTGATATTTTTCAAAACAGCCTTACCCAAAAGATATTTGAACCTGGTTCGGTATTAAAACCGATTACCATGGCCGCAGCTTTAAATGAAGAGAAAATAACACCAGAAACAACCTATGTTGATACTGGGGTAGTTGAAATCGGCGGCTGGCCTATTTATAACTACGCTCAAAGAGTTTATGGAGAAATACCAATGACCGAAGTATTGGAAAAATCAATTAATAGCGGAGCGATTTTTGCTGAGAGACAAATTGGCGATGGTGTTTTTTTGGAGTATCTTGAAAAATTCGGTTTTTTCGAGAAAACAGGAATCGATTTAAATGAGGTTTTTTCTGAAAACAAAGAATTAAAAAAGGGTTATGAGGTAAATTTTGCCACTGCTTCTTTTGGTCAAGGTATTGAAATGACACCAATACAATTGGTAAGGGCTTATTGCGCTTTAGCTAACGGGGGTAAATTAATAAGACCTTATATTGTAGAAAAAATCATAAATAACGGAGAAATTATTGAAGAGATTCAACCTAAAATTTCTGACGAATCTATTCTTTCTTCAAAGGCTTCCCGACAAATAACAGCCATGCTGGTTAATGTTATAGAAAATGGATTTGCTAAACAAGCTAAAATACCGGGATATTATATCGCCGGTAAAAGCGGAACTGCCCTAATTCCTTGGTCTAGTTTGGGAGAATCGAAAAGAGGTTATTCAGACCAAAGTTGGCAAAGTTTCATTGGTTGGTTACCGGCTTTTGATCCAAAAGCTGTAATTTTAGTTAAATTAGACCAGCCGGAAACCAACACTTCCGAATATTCAGCAATGCCAATTTTTAGAAAAATGGCCGAATTTATCGTTAATTACAGCCAAATTCCTCCCGATTACGAATAATTAATTGAAAAAAAACACTAAAAGTATTAGTCTAAAGATAATCAAAACGGCCCCATCGTCTAGAGGCCCAGGACACATGGTTCTCATCCATGTAACACCGGTTCGACTCCGGTTGGGGCCGCAAATTAAAAAAAGAGGATTTCAATAATCCTATTTTTTGTTAAAATAAAATAATGTCTGAAATTTTTTGGCATAATCTAAAAATAGAGGAAGTAGTAAAAGCTTTAAGATCTAATATTAAAGATGGGTTGAGTATTGAAGAAGTCAAAATTCGACAAAAAGAGTTGGGTTTAAATAAACTACCGGAAGACAAAACACTTCCTTCTTTAAAAATATTTCTGGAGCAATTTAGAAGCCCCTTAATTTATATTTTAGTTATTGCTGGGATTACTACTTTAATTTTAAGAGAATACACTGACACCATTGTTATTTTTGGCGCTGTTTTTTTTAATACAATCGTCGGATTTATACAAGAAAACAAATCATCAAAAACATTAAGGGCATTGAAAAAAGTAGTTAAATATGAGTCGGAAGTGTTGAGAGACGGAAATTTAAAAATTATTAATTCAGAGGAATTGGTTGTCAGCGACATTATGGTTTTAAATCCTGGAGATAAAGTTTCGGCTGATGGGAGAATTATTGATTGCAGAAATCTTGAAATTAATGAAATGGCTTTAACTGGGGAGTGGTTAGCAGCAAAAAAGAAATCCGAAGCATTATCCCAAGAAACTTCTTTAGCTGATAGGGATAATATGGTTTATATGGGAACAATTGTTGAGAATGGAAAAGGAAGGGTAATAGTTACTGAAACTGGAACTAATACTGAAATTGGGAAAATAGCCATGATACTCAAAGAAACAAAAGAAGGAAAAACTCCTTATCAAAAGAAGTTGGCTAATTTTTCAAAAACTATTGGGATAATAATTGGAATAATTTGTTTTGGCATTTTTATTGAAGGGATGATAATTGGAGGAAAATTTATTGAGATATTTACCACTTCAATAGCAATAGCCGTGGCTGCCATCCCTGAAGGATTACCGGTGTCAATGACAGTTATTTTATCTTTAGGAATGCAAAAAATCTTACAAAAAAAAGGTTTGGTAAGAAAGTTGGTGGCTGCCGAAACCATGGGTTCAACCTCAATTATCGCAACCGACAAAACAGCTACTTTAACTGAAGGAAAAATGAAAGTAGATGAAGTTATGGGGAATAAATTTTTAATCCTAAAAGCAGCTATTTTAACTTCAGAGGCCTTTATTGAAAATATTCAAGACTCTAAAGAAAAATGGATTATAAGAGGAAGACCAACCGATAAGGCACTTTTAGAAGCCGGAATTGAAGCAGGGATTAATAGAGATAAAGATTTTGAAAAGAGAAAAATTGCTGAACTACCATTTAGTCCGAAAAATAAAATTAGTGCTGTTTTGTATGAGGAAAACAATGAAAAGATTTTATATGTTTGCGGTGCCCCGGAAATCATTATGAATCTTTCTATTCTAAATGAAAAAGAGAGAAAAGATTGGGAAAAAAAATTAGAAGAATTGGCTCAAAAAGGATTAAGAGTAATCGCTTCCGCTTATCAAAAAATTGAAAATCGGGACTCAAAAATAGAAAACTTACAAGATCTTTGTAAAGATCTCATTTTTACGGGTTTTATTACTTTAAAGGATCCTATCAGACCTGAAGTAAAAGAGGCAATGAAAATTTGCAGAGAAGCAGGAATGAAACCGATTATAGTTACCGGAGATCATAAACTTACAGCCAAGGCAGTAGCTGAAGAATTAGGTTTTATAATAAAAGAAGAAAATATCTTAGAAGGAAAAGATTTGGATAAACTTTCCGACATAAGATTCAAAGAAATTTTAAATAAAATTCAAATCTATGCCAGGGTTGAACCAAGACATAAGTTTAGGATTATTGAGGCCTGGCAGTCGATAGGACAGGTTATAGCAATGGTTGGCGATGGAATTAATGATGCCCCAGCTTTAAAACGGGCAGATATTGGAGTAGCTATAGGGTCAGGCACTGAGGTGGCCAAAGAAGCATCTGACTTAATCTTACTCGATGATAGTTTCTCAATAATTGTGGCAGCAGTTGAAGAGGGAAGAGTAATTTTAGACAATATTAGAAAAGTTATCACTTATTTGCTTTCCGATAGTTTTACCGAAGTAATTTTAATAGCAGTCAGTCTTTTTTTCGGATTTCCTCTTCCGTTGACAGCAGCCCAAATTTTATGGGTAAATCTTATTGAAGATGGTCTACCCGGTATTGCTTTGGCTTTTGAACCAAAAGAAGAAGATATAATGAAGCGAAAACCAACTTGCCACAAAACTCCTCTTTTAACCAGAGAAATGAAAACATTGATTGTTGTTATTGGACTTGTGACCGATCTTTTACTTTTGGCGCTTTTTGTCTGGTTAATAAAATATTCCGGTTATGAAATTTCTCATATTAGATCAGTAATCTTTGCAGGATTAGCTATCGATTCGTTATTCTTTGTTTTCTCCTGCAAAAGTTTGAGGAAAAATATTTGGCAAATAAATATTCTCTCTAATAAGCTTTTAATCATATCATTTATCTTTGGAATGATGATGTTAATAGTTGCACTCTATCTTCCTATTTTCCAAAATATTTTGAAGACCGTACCTTTAAATTTATTTGACTGGCAATTAATTTTAGGTTTAGGAATTTTAGATATTGCTTTAATAGAATTGACGAAATGGTATTTTATAACAAAAAAAGAATATGATTAAATTAAAAAATAATAGATTTATTTAAA
>JAHJCL010000028.1 GCA_018813025.1 Patescibacteria group bacterium | reverse complement strand
TAATATATCTGAAAAACTTTTTATATACCTTTATTTTATAGTTTAAATTTTCTTTTTCTCTTCCGCCATGGGGCATATAAATCACTATTAAAACAAAGTTTGAATAAGTTAGTTTAAGCATTCTGCCCTCATTATCAAATCTTTCCAAACCAAGTTTGTTCTCTATTTTTAAAGGTTTTTTCTTTGTTAAAACAATTACTCCACTATAGCCCTTTTTCATCGCCTGATTTATATATAGATGATATTTTTTAGATGAAGACAATGCTTCCGGTATTTGCCCATCTTGAGCTTTTATTTCTTGTAAACAAACTATATCTGCGTCTGTTTTATGAAGCCAATTTAAAAATCCATTTCTATATACCGACCTAATACCGTTTACGTTCCAAGAAATAATTTTCATATAATTTAATAAAAATTGAGATAAACCAAATTTATTTTAAATTTTAAACGCTTATTTTAAATTAATTTTATCTCTATTTTAAGTAAATTAAAAGAAAAATGGATGCTTTTTAAGGCATCCTTTGGAGTAGTTCTCTGAAATCAGAGATGACTTCTTTTGCTCCAGCTTTGATAAGAGTATTCCGATCCATTGTATTGGTAATCCCGATACTATAAATACCGTATCTTAAAGCAAGCATCAGTTCTACAGGACCATCACCGACTGAACAGGTTTTACTGGCAAAATCTTCTACAGACATATCAACGCTCTTGGCAAAATAATGTACGTGTTCGCGTTTAGGCGCTATGTCTGAACCGACAACTAAGCTGAAGTATTTTAAAATCCCAAGTTTCTGCAGACAGTTTGTTTCTACTTTAGTATTACCACCTGTTGAAGCGAAAATAATTACATTCTCGTTATAAAGATGCTTAATAACTTCCTTGATATTCGGGAATGTCTTTGGATTTCTTGTGCCTATGGCTTTGAAGAATCTTAAAAAACCCTTGTCAACGCTCAAAACTAATTCGGTAAGAATCTGAGAATGGCTGAGTTTTACTGCCCAATAAGGCAGAGGTATTCCTCCTGTCGGTAGAAAAAGGTTGTTGTCTTTCTTGCAAAAACCAAGCTTAGTCAAAACCAGAAGCAGTTTTCTGTATAGCCGTCTATTGTTAATGATCGTTCCATTGATGTCAAAAATTATATATTTGAAGTCGAAAATACTTTTAATCAATTTTAAAACCTCTTTGGAGTGACAATATTATAATATTCATTTTAGAAAATGTCAATTTGAACGCCTAAAGAATTTTAAAAATAAAAAAAGAGCGGTTATTTAAACCTACTTTGGTTTTTTCACCGCATTTTTGAAGAAAAATCCCGAATTCGATCGCCAGTTTTTGCAACTCTTCCAGAGACAAATTTCTGTTTTCTGGCATTACTCTCAAATTAATGTTAGGCCGGATAACCCAAGCGTTTTCATTTTGCACCCCCTTACTAATTACGAGACTATTCTGCCATCCAACGACATCAACGAGCTTTTCCGCGAAATCATAAGGTACGGCTACCCAAGGATATCCCAAACCGCGTTCTAAATGACCTTCACAAGAACTGAGAGTATCTATCCCGCAGGACTGAAGACCGACTACAAGTTCTTTTATCTTTTCGTCAATCGGTTGTCCTGTTTCATCTTTAATTCGTTCTATCTTTTCCCTGATTTCTTTTAAGTTTATCGTTTTTATCCCTCCTTACACTGATTGTACTTTAAACCCAATCTACGTTTTGTCAAATTAATAAAAAAAGAATCATCTTTTGATGATTCATGGTTATTATTCGCCAAATGAAATGGCGAATTCTCCTTGAGACAGAACAAGTACAGGATTATCATCGCTGATAGCCGCAAGCACTTCTTCGGTTTGCTTTCTCCATCTTGGGTCGCAACATTTCAGATCTGATGCATTAAGACATTTCAAGGCCTCATCCTTCAAGAAAAACAGAGCAGTAATTGGGGAAGTTGTTCCGCCCCAGAAGAATGTGTTCACGTCTTCGAGTTGCCGTCGATGCGTCCTATTTGTGGGATAGGTAGAATTATCTTCATCTCTGTACAAACATATTCTATCTCTGCTTATACCAATCAGATAGCCGTTATCTAAGCAGCCTCCGACGGGAATCTTGCTTTCGCCCATTAAAGCGATTTTTTCGACAACCGGAACAATTTTACCGTCTTTCTGGTCAGCAATTCTATATACGGATGTCGTAGTCACTGCAAAAAATTCCACTTTTTCACCTCCTTATTTAATTTTGAACTACCTATATGTTAGTTATTTTCAATAAAAAGTCAATTACTCCTTATGCATGCCTTGATAAATGCCTTAAAGAGAGGATGAGATTTTATCGGTCTGGATTTTAATTCAGGATGAAATTGCACACCGACAAAAAACGGATGTTTAGTTAATTCTATTATTTCCACCAAATTCCTTTCAGGATTTATTCCCGACATAACCATTCCTTTCTTCTCAAGAATTTCTTTAAAGTCATTATTTAATTCATAGCGATGTCTATGTCTTTCGGAAATAAGAAATTCGCCGTATGCTTTTTGGGCCTTACTGCCGGACTTTAATTCGCATTTATAAGCACCCAATCTCATTGTTCCACCGTATCTTTTTTCTTTTAATAAAGCTTTCTGTTCAGGCATAACGTCAATAACCGATTCACAATCTTTTTCTAATTCTGTAGAGTTAGCTTTTTTTAATCCGCAGACATTTCTGGCGAATTCTACTACGGCTAATTGCATTCCTAAACATAGTCCGAAATAAGGAATTTTTTGCGTTCGACAAAATTCTATGGCCTTTATTTTCCCTTCCGTCCCCCGCTTTCCAAAACCTCCGGGAACTATAATGCCATCGTAATTTTTTAATTCTTTTAATGATTTAGCCGACTTTTCATATTTCTCGGCTGACAGCCAAGAAATTTCCGGTTTTCTTTTGAAATACCAACAAGCATGCTTTATCGCCTCTATAACCGAGATATAAGAATCCTTTAAAACAAAATCTCCTGTTTCAAAATACTTTCCCACTATACCGATTTTAATCGGCTTTTCTGCGGTCTTTAAAATTCTTACGAATTTTTTCCAATCTTTTAAATCATTCTTTTTCTTTTTCAAACCAAATTCATTTAGAATTTTATCGCCCAGTCCGTCTTTTTCAAAATTAATTGGCACTTCATATATTGATTTGACATTCGGAGCCGAAATTACGTTTTCCGGCTTAAGATTGCAAAAAATTGAGATTTTTCTTTTTCGTGGTTCATCTACCGGAAAACTGGACCTGCCTAAAATAAAATCAGGCTGAATCCCTGCTTCATTCAGTAATCTCACTGCAGTTTGAGTTGGTTTGGTTTTCATTTCCCCTATCATTTTAGGCACTGGTAAATAACTTACCATAATAAAAAGAACTTTTCCGGGATATTTGAATTTCATCATTCTGGCAGCTTCCAGAAAAAGCAAATTCTGGTATTCTCCGACAGTTCCCCCGATTTCTATTAAAACAAAATCCGCTTTAGTTTTTCGTGCCGATTTTAAAATTCTTGAAATTACTTCATTGGGGATATCGGGAACGACCTCAACACATCTTCCTCCATATTCAAGATTCCTTTCCCTGTTTATCACGGACTGATAAACCCTGCCTGTTGTTATATAGTTTAAAGTGCTTAAACTCTCATCAAGAAATCTCTCATAATTTCCTATGTCCTGATCGCATTCAACTCCGTCATCGGTTACAAAAACTTCCCCGTGTTCAACGGGGTTCATTGTACCGGCATCAACATTAATATAAGGATCTATCTTGACTGCGGTGACCTTAAATCCTTCGGATTTTAAAATCTTACCGATTGAAGCTACTGAAATTCCTTTACCAATCCCTGACATTACTCCGCCAGCGACAAAAATAAAACGTGGCATGTTTACAATTTTTAATTCTTTTCTTTATTTTTACTAAAACAAAGTTCTTATAACCTTATTTTAATTTGTAAAAACCCCTCTGTCAATTTCTCTAAAAACTCTATCGAATATGTATTATTTTTTTAAAAAATTTTTACCAATAATTTTTTCCAACGTTTCTAAAGTTGCCTGCACTGATGGATTGCTTACATTTTTTAGAATTAATCTATCTTCATATGTATTTAACAATGGTGTCAAAAATTCATCTCCCCAAGCTGGTGAAAAAGTTAACACTCCATCGAAATCAACCTCAATTATTTCATTTTCTTTCACATCTTTTAAAGACGGAAATAAAGCTAAAAATGCCTCTCTTCCTGTTTGTCGAGAAATTAATGTTGTTCCGAATTTTTTTAATTGTATATTCATAATCCGCGGTTTGATTAATATATTTTAACATCGGCGTCAATAGTTAACAAAAACCAAAAACTTCTGTCAATTTTTTAAAAAAAATTGGACGTTCCTGGAAAAACGTCCTGTAGGCTATAGAAGAATGTTTATGTCTTAACGCATGTCTTCTTAATGACGCCATTATCACCCAGAGTAAGAACCTGATTTCCTTTCTTGAAGATTTTCTCTAGCCCTTCATCTCTAGAGAGATTAACGCTAAAAGTTATTTCCTCTTTCCATCCAGCTTTTATAAGTTCTTTTGGGTTTGTTTTCATACTCGGAAAAACTTCTTTAGAAGCAACGTTTTGCAACGTATTTAAATCCTCCTTTCTATATTCTGATTTTATATTATCATAATTTATTTCAAAATGTCAAATATAATTAGTCGATAAACGAGGTTTGTTTTTTAGTCTTATTTTTCTAATTTAACCACCAAATAAAGAAATTCAAAACAGACGCAAAAGATACCCAAAGAATATAAGGTATAAGTAAATATCCGGCTGGCTTCGATATCCGGTAAAAATTAACAATAGTATACAATATCGCAAACCAAAGCATTAAAATTTCAATAAAAGCGATATCAAAAGATTTCAGACCGAAAAATATCACTGACCATAAAATATTCAGACCCAACTGTATATAGAAAATTAAAATAGCGTTCTCTTCTCTCCACGTTCCCCTCCACAATTTAGTTGAAATCGGATTCCACGCCTCTTTTTTATCTTCATCAGCCCGAACATCGCTTTCCCAACGCTTTTCCCGTACTAAATATAAGGATATACCCATTAAAAGAAAAAGTATCATCCAAACCGGCGCAAAAACCCAATCAGGCGGATTAAAACCGGGTTTTAATAATTTCGCGTACCAGGTATTTATAGCCGGAGCCGTAAAAAAAGAACCTATTAACCCCGCTATTTCACAAATTAATATTGAGGTTACTAGTTTAAAAATATTTATTTTTCTCATAATAACTTAAAATTACAGTTCCGTATCTTTTGCGCTCAAACATCTTTCTCCGTCAAAACATTCATCAGGCCCGCAATCGCAGGTTTTTACCTCGTGGCTGTTAGCCGGAGCGCAACCGCAAGCACCAATAAGACAATTATTTGGAAAATCTTCCGCTGACTCACAACATAGAGATGTTCCAATAGTCCCTCCTGAAATTACACAGGCCTGTTCTCTTTTTGCCGATTCTAAAGTAACTTCCACCAAAGCCGTACCTTGAATCTCAAAATTTCTGGTAATTCCTATAGAAGGAGAAGTTGACATTGGTTCGTCTAATTTGCGGTCGGCATAATTTACGATAATTATTCCATTATTAATGTAAATATTTTGCGGAGCTATTCTGTCTCCTAAAAGAATCGCGTTGGTCCCTATGGCTTTTTTTGACTGTACGTCCTGTAAAGCGCCGACAACATAGTAAAACGTTCCGCTACCTCCAGCGCTATAAGTAAGGATTAAAGTAGCGTTATTGACTTCGTCGCTATTTAAATCACCTATGACCGCCTGTCCCCAAGTCATAATTTCTAATTTTGACGCAGATCCCGGCACTATTTCTTTTTCCGCTTTACCATTTAATAAAGTAATTATATCTCCTTCAATCATATAGGTAGCGTTCTCCGGATCAAAAACGTTTTCAATTACTTTGTCTTCAATAGAATTCCTTGATTGATAAACCCAAAAATTCGCTAAACCCAGAACAACTAATATTATAATAAGAATTGTTGTTTTATTCATATT
>JAHJCL010000004.1 GCA_018813025.1 Patescibacteria group bacterium | reverse complement strand
TATTATTAAAAAATTAATTAATTATTACCCTTTTATTACTTTTACCACACTATTAAGATCTTTGTAAACCAGAGATTTTGTTAAATTCTTCCCTTATTACTTGCCTGTCATCCCATAAAATCTTTTTACCATCGGGTAAACAAATTGATAACTCACAGCCTTTACCGGTAATTATTACAGCATCGTTTTCTTTGGCTAACTTTAACGCCAGCCTAATCGCTTCCCTCCTATCTAAAATCTTAAGAGCTTTTTCACCAGTACCAACAGCCACCTGGTCAATAATTTCCTTCGGATTTTCATCGTAAGGGTCTTCATTGGTTATAATTATCTCATCACAATATTTAGTGGCCAATTCCCCCAAAATTGGTCTCTTCCACTTATCTCTTCCGCCACCGCAAGAACCTAAAACACAAATCATTTTAGAAGGATTAAGGCTGTTTCTAATAGCTTTATAAGCCTGATCAAGGGCATTGGGAGTAAAAGCATAATCAACGACAACTTTGAACGGTTCAGAGATAACTAATTCCATTCTGCCTGGAATCCCTTCGATTTTCTCTAAAGCTCTTTGACAAATTTCCAATGAAACACTTTGAGATAACCCGACACAAATTGCCGCTAAGGCATTATAAATATTAAATTCTCCGAGTAATTTTAATTTGAATTGAGTATTTTTAGTATTAATATCTCCCCTGTTTAAACCATAAGTGTATTTTTTCTTAGCCGGAAACTTTAAAAAATATTCCGCATTTTCGTCGTCTATATTAATAATATGAATATTTTTTGTCGCTTCAAAAAGTTTTCCCTTAGCCTCGCGGTATTTTTCAAAAGAGCCGTGGGCTTCAATATGTTCCGGAGTCAAATTAGTGAAAACCGCAGCTTCGAAAGTAATAAATTTATGACGATATTGTTTAATGCCTTCGGAAGTAATTTCTAAAACAGCATAATCACATTTATTATTCACTGCTTTTCTTAAAAATCCCTGAAGATAAAACCCGCCAGGCATGGTCATTCTAAGAGTGTTTGGTTTTTGTTGGTCTCCAATTTGAAAAAAGATAGAAGAAGAAGCTGCAACTTTAAATCCAGCTTCCTCTAAAACATATTTTACTAAATTAATTACGCTGGATTTACCGTTTGTCCCGGTGACGGCAATAACTTTTATTTTATTGGATGGAAAACGATAATAAACAGCGCCTAAAAAAGATGGCAATAAATGATAAGCATCTCTTAAATAAGTTGGGATAATTTTTCTTAAAAATTTTTTCACCATATTTTCATTATTTTTTAATTTTAACTTATTTCTCACTAAAAGAAAAAAGGCGGATTTCCGCCTAGATTTTGAGAAAGCTTTCGACGTCTTTCATTATTCCTCCTAAAACTGTTGGGGTAACCCCAGCACCTGGACCAGTGAGGATATATGTTCCGTCAATACCGTGTATCAATGAAGCATTATTTACTCCTGGTGGCACTAGTTGAAGAAAGAGAGGATTATGATTCCGATTTTTAAACCCTCCTGAAACATACCAATCATTTGTCTTAAATCTGAAACCGCCAATAATATCCTCTTCTTCGTCTTCTTCTTTTGTTATCGAAACGATGTATCTCCTTAAAGAAGCCTCTCGAATCAATCTTCTCAGATTTTTCTCGTCAATGTTATGAACCTTGATTTCTTTGGCACGAATTTCCCCAAGGCCGCAGATATTAATTAGCGATGCTACCTTTAATGGAACATCCTTACCAGCTTCAACGTTGATTATATCAAGTGGCTTTTTGGCACCAGGTTCAGCATAGCCTAATTTCTGTACTTCTATAATTACCTCATTCAGAGTTTTTCCTCGACTCAAGCCATCAAATATGTGATTCAAAGTACCATTAAGAACAAAATGCATTGTTTCAGTATTAGAAGAAATCCGATTTCTTATCCAAGGCAACATTCTTGTTCCCCCGCCGACAACAGCTGAGTATCCGATTCTATTTATATAGGGCTTCAATTCCGGTCCGTAGTTCCCCCATGCTCCTTTCTCAGAAGTGACCACGGAAATTCCATTTTCCAACAACCTGTTGATGTAATAATAAGCAATGGTACCATCATCTAAAGTAGAAATGCATATTATAGCGACATCGATTTCTTTTCTTGAAAAGTATCCTAGCCAATTAGCAGATTCAGCGATTTTTTCTTGTCTGAAATTATAGACTCCCGAGGTTCTTAGAATTATCGGTATTGTCCATCCTTTTTCGTGTGCCCTCTTTTCAACTCCCCGACCTATCTGTCCGTATCCAATGAGTGCTATCTTTTTTTTCAATGTTTCATCCTCTTTTGTTTAATAACTGCATTGAGACTAAATCATTTCTTTAAAAAACTCAAGTTCAACCAAATTAAAATTATTCAGCAATATCAAGCTAATAAAACACTCTTTTTTCTTTTATTTTGGTGTTTGCGAAGTTAGTAAAGCTTAATGGGGTTGATTTTTAAAAGGAAACATTGTAAATTATTAAATTAAGATAAAATCATATGCCAATAACTAAATCAGCTAAAAAAGCTCTTCGTCAAAGTAAAAGAAGAAGAACCCATAATATCCAAAAGAAAAAGACTATGAGAGAGTTGATTAAAAAGTTTAAACAACTGATTGCTGAAAAGAAAAAAGACGAAGCTAAAGCGCTCTTACCTCAAATTTATAAAGTGCTAGATAAAGCGGCTAAAACTAATTTGATTAAAAAGAATACCGGAAGTAGAAAAAAATCTAGAATTACTAAAATGGTTAATAAAGCCTAAGAGTTTAAATTCCGGTTATCAACAAATCAAGAGCCATTTCAGGATCAATTCTCCCAGCTTTAATATCTAAATCTACCTCGAATATCTTTTGGTAGATTTTTTTTAGTTCTAAAAGAGTAAATTGTTTAACTTGAGGGTAGGTTTTTTTAACAACGTATGGATGAATACCTGTTTCTTTAGCAATAAGATAATAAGGGATATTCTTATCAACCAATTCCTTTATAATCAGGAGATTCTTAAATTGAAAACTTATCATCGATAATAAATATAATGGAGCGTCGCCTTTTTCAATATGTTTTTTTAATAATTTCAAAGCTTCCTTTCTGTTTTTTGATGCCATAAAATTGATTGTTTGAAAAATATCAGGATCAACCTTAGGGCTGATTAAAAGATTAATGTCTTCAATAGTAATTTTATTTTTATTCTGATAATTTATTAATTTCTGGATTTCATTAGACAAGCGCCATAAATCGCTACCGACACAATCAATTAACTTAGATAAGGCAATCGCTTCAATATTAGCTCCATATTTTTCTATTTCTTTTTGGGCCCATTTTTCTAAATCTTTACCTTGGAGTAAATTAAACTCCTGGAATCGAGCTTTCTTTTTAAGAGCCTTGAACAAACGGTTAGTGGATAATATTTTATTTTTTTCAACAACAATAATAACATCATCTGCTTCAACAAAATGTTTGATTTCTGATAAAAATTTATCTTCAAAATCTGAATGCGAAAAAATACCCTTGATAATAATTAATTTTTTTTCTTTAAACATCGATGTTTGCCCAAATTCATCAATAAAATCCGAGAAGGATATGTCCTTTTCCAATAAATCAAAATGTCTCAAATTCAATCCGCTTTTGTTGATTTTTTGATACTGTCCGATAATTTCATCTAACTTTCGATTAAGCCGATAAGTATCCGGACCGTAAATAAAAATAATCATGATAAATCTTTAATAATATATAATTATCTCTGACAATGAGAACAGTAATGAGCACTCCTTCCTCCTATTTTAATCTTTTTTATTATCTTTTGACAACGAGGGCACTTTTGACCATCTTTCTTATAAACCTCGTTTTTCTCCTGAAACCTACCCTTTTCTCCGGTAATAGTGCGATAATCTGAAAAAGAATCTCCCTTAAGTTTAATCGCCTGTTTTAATATGGTCTTTATGGCTAAATATATTTGTTTTAATTCTTTTTCTTTAAGCTCGTTGGCTTTCCTAAGAGGATTAATCTTGGCCTTAAATAATATTTCGTCTGAATAAATATTGCCGATGCCGGCAATTATTTCTTGGTTCATTAAGACCTGTTTTATTTTACCTTTTTTATTCTTAATAATTTGTTTGAATTTTCCGAGAGTAAAATTTTCTTCTAATGGTTCTGGTCCTAATTTTTGTAAAAACTCTGATTGTAAAAATTTATCTGTATCCCATAACTCTACTTTAGCAAACTTTCTTGGATCAGAAAGGGCCAACATTTGATCGTTGTCAAAAATAAAAATCAAATGAATGAAACTATTCACCCTATCAGCCAAAGCTCCGGAAGAAACCCAGCTGCCTTTTTCTCTTTTCCATTTTCCTAAAAGTAAATGTCCGCTTATTTTCTGATGAATCAATAATGTTTTATTCCCCGAGAGCTGAAAAAGGATATTTTTTCCCCGACGCCAAACATTTTCAATCTTTCTTTTGTAAAGCTCTTTTTTGAACTGACTGATACTGTCGAATTTTTTAACCATCTTGGGGGAATCAGTCCAAAAAGTAAAGAAAATCCTTTTGAGGATTTCTTTCTTTAAATCTCTGACGGTTGTTTCAACTTCAGGAAGTTCTGGCATTGTAATGTAGGTAATATAAAAATATCAAATTTATAACTTTAAATGCGTTCTAATTTTATAAATTATCTCTCCCGGAGTAAAATGAGCTTTAATTAAATAATCAATTGCCCCCAGCCTCATTCCTTTTTCTACGTCCTCTCTCTGTCCTAAATTAGATAAAATAATAACTGGTAGGGAGTTTAAACTCTCTTCTTCTCTCATTTTAGACAAAACTTCAAAACCGTCTATGCCGGGTAAAATTAAATCCAGTAGCACTAAATCCGGTTTTTCTTCTTTTATTTTTCTAATCCCTTCTTCTCCGTCAATAGCTTGAGAAACATTAAAACCCTCCTTAGAAACTTTTTGGACAATTAAATCTCTTAGAAATTTGTCGTCTTCAATTATTAAAATATTTTTGGGCATTGTAGAAGTTTATTAAAACCGTTAATTACCTATTTGTTTTCTAACTTTCTCTAAAACTTCTTGAGGATCAAATTCTGTTTTAATTAGCCAATCTTCGGCTCCCAGCTTTTTAACTCGGTTTATTTCAACGGGTTGGCCGGAATTAGAAATAACAATCAACGGGATTTTATTTAATTTTGAGTCTTTTCTCATCTCCTCCATTACCTCAAAGCCACTCATTTCCGGCATAATGATATCTAATAGAATAAGATCTGGATTTATTTCTTTCATCACTCGCAAACCTTCTTTTCCATTATTTGCTACTGAAATATCGTATCCTTCCTTGGTTAATTTCCTTTGAAGAATATCAACCATAATTTTCTCGTCTTCAATTAATAGAATTTTTTTCATATTTACTAAAATTTGATTAAAAATCCACAATAATCGTCACCCAAACCAATACATCTTTTTTCTTCGACTGAAACTTTTTTCACTGATGATTCCTCCCCAGCCACAACCAAGGATCCATTCTTTGCCATCACTCCGTCAATATAACCTTCAATAAACCCTTCATTAAAGAAACAAAGATTCTGTAAAACATTTGGAACTCCAGAAGTTAAAAAAGAATCGTAAATTTTTATTTGGACTCCCTTTAATCCTGGCATTATTTCAATTTCCACTTTTCCTCCTTTTAAAGTCTCTATTATTTTTTTAATTTCATTTAAAACAAGAGAGAGTTCGGTCTTTTCTGAATTTTCTCCAATTCTCCTGCCAAATTTCATACCAGCTAATCTTAAAGCTGACTGATATCCAATTGAAGTCCATTGGAGTGAAAAAACAATCATCCGTAAAAGCCTGATATCTGCGTCATCCCCCAATTCTTTTCTTAAAGACTTGAGAGGTTTTTCTTTAATTATATCGGCGATATCTTTTTCCAGGTCTTCAATAATTTTTTCCATGAATTTTTTATTTTCGAACTAAGTGAGAAAACAAGATTCCTGAGCGAAGCGAAAGGTTCTTATTTAAATTAGTTTTGACCTTTATAAGCTTTAACGTATTTTAGCTCTTTATTGTAAAGTAGACAATACTGGACATTAGACTATTCTCTTTTTAAAATTCTTTTAGAAATTCTCCGAATTCTTCTTTAATAGGTAGATTAAAATAAAATGTCGTACCTTTTTCTTCTTCCGACTCAAACCAAATTCTACCGCCATGGGCTTCGACAATGTTTTTTGCGATGAAAAGACCTAAACCGGAACCATCGGTCTCCATTCTAACAACGTTAGCTGCTCGAAAAAATTTAGTGAATATCCTCTTTTGTTGATCCTGAGAAATTCCCACCCCAGTATCTTTAATGGAAAATTCTATTTTATCTTTAATTTGTTTTAAAGAAACTGTCACATCCCCTCCTGGTTTTGTATATTTTACAGCATTTTCTAAAAGATTCTGGATAACTAATCTTATTTTCTCTATATCAACTTTTGCTTTTGGTAAAACTCCAAACGATTTTTTAAATTCAAGTTTAATTTTTCTGTCCTCTATTTCTTGTTTAAAAGAATTTATAACAAATTTTACAATTGGTTCAATGTTGGTAAAAACGGGCTTATAAAGATATTTTCCTTCCTCAATTCTGGCAACATCCAGAAGATCGTTAATTAATTCAATCATTCTTTCGTTAGATTGATATGTTTTATTAATAAATTCTCTCTGTTCGTCGGTAATTGGTCCCAAGTCTCCTTCCAATAACATTTTCATTGTCCATTTGATTGCTGAAAGCGGTGTTCTCAATTGATGAGCAGCTAAAGAAACAAATTCGGTTTTTATTCTTTCTATTATTCTTTCTCTGGTAATATCGTGCAGAATAACTAAATTACCAATTTTTTCTTCAGCTTTCATTGTTGGAATTGTATTCACCTCTAAAACTAAATTTTCTCTAATTTCAATCTCTTTTCTGAAAATCCCTTTAATTTCTTTTCCTAAAAGTTCTACTAAAGGAAGTAAATTAGGGATTTTAGTTAATTCCAAAATAGATTTTCCAATCACTTCTTCCGATTTAACTTTAAAAAAACTGGATGCTTGTAGATTAATTAAAGAAAGTTTTCCTTTCTTATCAAAAAACAAAAGCCCGTCAGTAAAGTTAGTAATAATCGCTTCAGTTTTTTCTTTTTCTTCTTCAACTATTTTTCTCGCCTCATCAATGTCCTCTAACATATTCAGCAAAGCTAATCTTTCTTCCTTTACCTCTTTAGCTACTAATTTTTTAGAAGAAGATAATTTTTTTTCAATTTGCTTTCTTTTTTTCATCTTTAAAATCTAAGTTTATGATTTCTTTTTTTTAAGGCTTCTAATTTCCATTTTTAATTCAATCATTTTTAGTTCGCGACCTATGGAAAGTTTCTTAATTTTTTCCAAATCTTTAATTTTTTCCTCCAGTTCTTCGGTTCTCTTTTTTACTTCTTCATCTAAATTATCAGCAATTTCTTCTAACTCTTGCGTTCTTGAACTGATTTTAATTTCTGATACAGTCTCGACATCTTCAAGTTGTATTTTCAATTTTTTTATTTCAAATATTTTTTTTATTAATAAATAAACTAAAAATACAATGGTTACGACAAGCCAAATAATAATAAGCGAGGATGTTTCTATATTCTGCATATTTAATATTTTACCACAATTTTAAATTTTTTTTGAGAGGATCGGCTTTTTCTTTTTGATTGTCTTCATCTGTTTCTGACAATCTTTTAACTAAAGTTTTGAATCCGAATTCTTGCAGAATTTTTATTGCTTCTTGACCGTATCCCTGCCATTGGCACTGAGCTAAATTAAAATCAATTGGTACATCTTGACGAATCAATCCTAAAAATCTGCTTAAATAAGCTTGTTTTTTCTGCTTTAATAATATTTCTTGCCATTTAGGAGTTATATTTTTTTCTTTATTTGAGTCCTCCAGTTCTTTATACAAATTATCTAAATCATTAAATTCCTTTAAAAGCTTAACGGCAGTTTTCTCGCCAATACCGCTAACTCCCGGTATATTATCGGAAGGATCCCCTCTTAAGGCTTTAAAATCTATCATTTGGATTGGACTAATTCCGTATTTTTCTTTCACTCCATCCTCATCATAACAAATAGAATTTTTTATACCTTTATTTAAAACAAGGACTTTTATCTGATTATTAATCAATTGCAAAGGATCTCTGTCCCCACTTAAGACAACTATTTCTAATTCTGAGGCTGATTTTTCTTCAGAAGCTGATTTAGCAATTGTGCCAATGATGTCGTCAGCCTCAAATCCTTCTTTTTCAAATATTGGTATTTTAAAAGCTTCCAAAACATTTTTGATTTTAGGTATCTGATTATAAAGCTCTTGAGGAGCCGGTAGTCTCTTAGCTTTATATCCTTTAAATTTCTTATGACGAAAAGTTGGAGCATGAACGTCAAAACAAGTAGCTATAAAATCCGGATGGAAATCTTTAATTGCTTTAAAAAGCGCCAGAAGAAATCCATAAATTGCTCCGGTCTGCTCTCCTTTTTTATCAATTAAAGGAGGTAGGGCGTGAAAAGCCCGATGGATAACTGAATTACTGTCGATAACAATTAATCTTTTTTTATTCATCTTAAGTAATTTTTTTTACCAATTTTTCTTTAAAAGGTTGGAAAAACTTAACGCCAATAATTCCTAAAGAAGAACCAAAAAGACCAATCAGCCCTGAAAGGACAACCATTTTCGGTGAAAAATAGAAATAAGGAAAAAAGAAAAGGATAATGGCAGCCGTCATCACCATCAGGGCACCGAACCCAATAAGAAGAGAACGTGTAGATAATATTTTCCCCTCAATCTTTTTTCTTTGAAAAATAAAAAATATTGCCATAAAAAAAGCTGCTGAACAGAGTAGAGCCCTGGTAATTCCTTGGAGCAAAGGCATTCCGCTTTTCCAATAATAAACCACCCCGTCTATTTCTAAAGGAATTGCCGGTGAGAAAAAAAGAATACTTAAAAAAGCATAAATTAGTATCCAAAAAAATAAAAACCGAAGAAGAAATTTTTCAGAAAGAGGGGGGTTCTTCAAAAAAGAGAGAGTGATTGGAATAAAGAAGAGAACTGCTCCTAAATAAGAAATGTCAACCAAAATAAAAGCGATCTGGACCCGAACAGGGTCAAATAAAATTAAATTAGGAAGACAGAAAAAAATAAAAGCCGAAGAAGTAAAAAATAAGGAATTAGAGGTGGTTCTTAATTGTTCAATCTTGCTTTCTTGGTAATTCTTTCTCATGCGAATTCCAACCCAAAAACTAATAATAACTCCCCCAAAGCAACAAAGATTAAAAATGATGGTCATAAATATCTTTTGAAAATAAATTGAGTTAATTTTTTACTTTTTAAAATTGCGGAATCCCGGTTTTTTTATAGCTTTTCCAGAAACGAATTGCGGCAAAAAGTCAGATAAAAACGGCGACTAACCAGCAAATATATTATAAATAAATCTCATAAATGATTAATCTTTTTTACTTATCTTAAGTAATTTTTTTGACAAGAGGTTCTCGGGAATATTGGTAAAGAAAAGACCCAATTACTCCAAATAAAAAACCGAGGTCTCCAATAATGCCGGAAGTGATTAAGAGTTTTGAAGAAGGATTGAAAAATTTAAAATACCAAAACAAAATTCCTGCAATAAATATTGAAATACCCATGAGTCCAAATAAAAACGATCTCCGAAATAATTGTTTTTCTTTAATCTTTCTTGCCCCGAATAAAAACCAAACTCCAATAAGTCCTATTCCTGAGGCAAACGGCAGCCACATTATACTATGAAGCCAAAAAACTCCATTTTTCCAATAACATATTCCATCAGGACACAAAGGAGTAGCTGGTGCAAAAAAGAAAATGTTTAAAATGATATAAGTTACAATCAGTAAAGGGAGGAGCCAAGAAAACATTTTTTTAACACGATCGGAATATTTTATAAAAGAAAGAGTGGCCGGGGTTGAAAATAACCCACCTACTGCAAAAGAGATATCGACTAAAATAAAATCTATTTGTATCCAAGATGGATTAAATAAAATTAAATTGGGAAGAGAAAGCAATGTATATCCTAAGAAAATAAAAAAAAAGAGAATAGAAAAATATTTAAATTGTAAAATTCCAGTTTCTTTATAATTTTTCCAAAAACGAATTGTGGCAAAAAAACCGATAAAAACAGCCACCAGACAACAAATATTAAAAATGAATTTCATAAATGATTAATCTTTTTTTACTTATCTTAAGTAATTTTTTTAACAAAAGTTTCTCGAGATTGCCGATAAAGGAAAGAACCAATTACCGCAAGTAAAAATCCAAAATCTCCAATAATACCGGAAATGATTAAGATTTTTGCTGAAGGATTAAAAAATTTAAAATACCAAAACAAAATTCCTCCAATAAGTATTAAAATAGCCATGAGTCCAAATAAAAACGATCTCCGAAATAATTGTTTTTCCTTAATCTTTCTTGCCCCGAATAAAAACCAAAATCCCATAAACCCTACTCCTAAAGCAAATGGCAGCCAAATTATGCTATGAAGCCAAAAAACCCCGTTCTTCCAATAACATATTCCGTC
>JAHJCL010000003.1 GCA_018813025.1 Patescibacteria group bacterium | reverse complement strand
GGATTAGCGGTTATAAAAGATAAACAATTAGCCCAGAAGATTAGTACTTTTCAGGAAAAAATAGAATATCCTTCATATTTATGGATTTTTCAGCAATTACTGCATCCCTTTCTGACTAATTACATTGTTATCCCTGTTTATCAGCTAAGTGCGACCTTAGGAAGGTTAATGTTGGGTTTTTTACATGTGTTTTTGATTTTATCTAAAGCAGTTTATAAAAATGAAAAAAAAGGAGAATTTGTAGAGCAATTTCCTAAAAAATTTCCTAATGCTTTAGCTATTTTAGCTCTGAATCAATTAAAAAAGTTAGAAGAATTCAATCAACACAGAAAAATTATAGCTGATTTTTATCGAAAAGAATTATCTGGTAAAAATTTTATTTTACCTTTTAACAAAGAAAGAATTGCTATTGAGCCAATTTTTATGCGTTATCCTGTTTTAGTAAATTTCGATACGGATTATATTTTAAAACAAGGCAGAAAAAGAAATATTTTTCTGGATGACGGTTGGAGAAAAAGTCCGGTGGTTCCCGTTTATACTCTTTTAGAGAAAATGAATTATCAGTTAGGAAGTTGTCCGAAAGCAGAAAAAGTCGCTCAAGAGATTATAAATTTACCGACACATATTAATATTTCTCAAAAAGAAGCACAAAAAATAATTGATTTAATAAATGGAAGTTAAAGAAATACAAAAAAAAGAAATTTGGGAAGAGTTTCTTGAAAAATGCGAAGAAAAAACATTTCTTCAATCTTGGAATTGGGGGGAGTTTCAAATAAAGACCCAGAATAAAATTTGGCGATTGGGTATAGGTGAAGAAAATGATTTAAGCGCTGTTTGTTTGCTAATTAAAATAGAAGCTAAAAGAGGAAATTTTCTTTTTATTCCACACGGACCAATTATTCAGCCTCAAAATGAAGAATCTAAAGAAGAAATTTTAAAAATTTTACTGTCTAAATTAAAAGAATTTGCTGTCGAAGAAAAGGTTGATTTTATCAGAATAAGTCCAATTTGGGAAAATAGCAGCGAAAATATTAAAATTTTTCAAGAATTAGGATTTAGAAAAGCACCGATTCATATGCATCCTGAATTGGATTGGGAATTGGATATTTCTTCTTTGGAGCAGGAGATTTTAGCCGGAATGCGGAAAACCACCCGTTATTTAATAAAACAAGCGCTTAAAAATTCCGACATTGAAATAATTCAAAGTCAGGATATTAAAGACGTTGACGTTTTTGATAAAATTAATCAAGAGACGGTCAAGCGACATAATTTTACTCCGTTTTCTTCGAATTATTTAAAGAACCAATTTTCCGTTTTCGCTCCGGACAATCAGATCGCTATTTTTTTTGGAAAATTTAAAGAAGAAATTGTCGCTTCCGGAATTTTTATTTTTTGGCAAGGAATCGCTTTTTATCACCACGGTGCATCTTCGTTAAAATATTCTAAAATTCCAATTCCTTATCTTCTACAATGGGAAGCAATTAAAGAAGCTAAGAAAAGAGGTTGTAAGTTATTTAATTTTTGGGGAATAGCCCCGGAAAAAAATAAATCTCATCCTTGGGCTGGATTAAGTTTATTTAAAAAAGGTTTTGGCGGTTATGAAAAAGAATACGTTTCTGCTCAAGATTTTCCTATTTCCAATAAATATTGGCTGACTTTTATTTTTGAGAAACTGAGAAAAATAAAAAGAAGATTATGATAGGAAAGAGACGCATTAAAAGACATCAGCCTATTAAAAGGAAAAAGACAATTTTTCAATATCCTGTTTTTTGGCTGACTTTAGCCTTTGTTTTACTCGGAAGCGGATTATTTTATTTAATTTGCTTTGCTTCCATTGTTCAGATTAAAAACATCCGTGTAGAAAAAGAGGTAATCGCTATCAGTCCCGGGATTGATCTTATTTCAAATCAGACTATTCAAAATATTAATACTTTAATAGAAGAAGAAATAACTAAAAAAATATTTTCTCAAGAAATTAAAAGTATTCTTTTAGTCAATAATCAAAAAATAACGAAAGAAATAACGGATCAATTTCCAGAAATATCTCAAATAGATATTGAAAAAAAATACTCACAAGGAGTTATTAATTTTTACTTAAGTAGAAAAAGGGGATTGGCTTTATGGTGCCAAGAAATGAATTGCTTTCTCCTTGATAAGCTGGGAATTATTTTCAGCCAACCATCTGAAATTGATCAAAAATTATTTAGAATAACAAGACCAAATGACCAAGAGGAATTAATCCTCGGAACAACAATAATTGATGTTCAAAAACTAACCCAAATATTAGATATTTTTTCTACAATAAATAAAACAGAAGATTTAAAGCTGATAATTAAGAGCTTTGAAATAGAATCAAATGAAAAACTCAATATTATTACAGATGAAAATTGGAGGATTTATTTAAATCCAAAAGAAAATGTTGATTGGCAATTAACCAAATTAGAAGCCAGTTTAAAAGAAATTCCTTTAGAAAACAGGAAAAATCTGGAGTATATCGAATTGAGATTTAATAATTTTGCCCCTTATAAGTATCGATAGAACCAATGCAATTAAGCTAATCAATATAATAAATAAATATTGAGTAACCTATTCTGTCTACCGGTTGATATTTATCAAGCCAATGATAACTGCCTATTTTTCCATCAAAACCTTCGGCTGGAACTCCGCGGCTAATTTGTAAAAAACTGGCTGAAATAGCTAAATAATTGCCTTTTGGAAATTCTTCTTCTTTTCTGTCTACCCACCAAGGGCTGAATTTTTCTCCTAAGTAATATCTGGCATCGCCACCTCCAAAATAGTCAACATATATCTTGTCTATTTTTTTATCATCAACCCATTTTTTCAATCTTTTTAAGTCTTGACCCCAATCTAAATTAGAATCAACTGTAAAAATATGACCATTTTCCGGACCACCGGCCAGTTCATTAAAGTAAGCCATAAAATGAGGATAAATGGCAATAACAGAAAGAGTTTGGCTGGCAATTAAAGCCCCGAACAAAAAAGTTTTTAATTTAAGATAAGGTTTTTTAATAACTTTAGATATTGCTCCACTGACTAACAGATAAACAAAAGGAAGAGTCGGTAGAAGGTGACGTACTCCCAAATTTAAATTAGACGTTAAACTGCTGGCCCAATAAATACCTAAAAATAACAACATAGCCAACTCGTTAAAATATTCTTTGGTAAATGCTTTTAAGCTTAAAAGTTTTTCCTGCCAATTATATTTTTTTATTACTCCAAGAGAAGTGATAAGAGTAGTTAGTGTTAATAAGTGAAGGGTTAGGGGTTCTTTAATTAAGTAAACTATTGGAAAATAGTTTTTCCATCCGAGATTGGAAACTTCTCCCATGAAATACATAGTATGGCCATAAGCAGCCCGATGTAATACCATCAACACTCCGGTAAAATATTGAGCATAACCCCTTAAAACAGGATTATTTATTGCCCAAAGAACCGGTTTTTGAATAAAATTCGGATAATCTTTTAAATAAACTGAAGTGTCGTTGTATTGCTTAACAATAGGATAATTCCAAATATGATATTGATAGACCAATCCGATAACAGCGAATGCAATAATCATTATTAATATTAGATTTTTAGCTATATTTTTCAGCGTATCTAATTTAAGCAGCCAATAACCAAAAGCAATAATAAAGAAGAAAGGAATTATAAGAATTGCTGAAAACTTACACAATTGGGCTATTCCTAAAGATAATCCGGCCAAAATAATATTATTTTTAGTCGGATTTTTCATAGATCTCAAGAAATAATAAGTAGCTATAAACATACCGGCCGCCGCTCCGACATCAGTCGTGACTAATCGTCCGTGAGTTAAAAAAGTAGGGGAGAAAGAAAATAAAAATGTAGCCAATAAAGCAGCTTTTCCTCCAAATAATTCTTTAGTCCATTTAAATATATAAAATCCGAGCACTATTAAAACTAAAACCATTGGTATTCTGGCTAAAAATATCATTTTATCAGTTGGATTTCCGCTTTGATAAAAAAAATTGGCACCAAAAACCCATTGACCATTGACGTCTTTCTGCCAAGCATCAATCTGAGACGGGAAATTTATTTCATCTTTGATTAAAAGTAAAGGAAGACCTGCTAAATCCTTTATAAGAGGAGGGTGTTCGGGATTAAGACGCATATCTTGTTGGGTAACATAAGAATAACCGGCTGGTAAATGGGCAACTTCATCCATAGTTAAGGAATCTCCGGCCATACTGGTGATAGCCATTAAAAACATAAAACCTAAAAGAAGCCCGGCACTAATATTTATAAATTTATCAGACATATTTTTTAATTTTATTTTAATAAAACAAGGTTCTTGAGCGAAGCGAAAGGTT
>JAHJCL010000002.1 GCA_018813025.1 Patescibacteria group bacterium | reverse complement strand
GTGTAAGTATCGCGATAATCTGTAAAAGCCCGTCAGGAGGCATTTTAGAGCCTTGGTTTAAACAGCCGCTCTTGATATGTCGCTTTACCTACATTGTGCGACATTATCTATCCTTATAATATATGGTCCAAAAGACCATGTCAAGCTATTCCCTAATTATGTCTTGTATCGTCATTTCAAAGTGTTTGTTAGAATATATAATATGGCACAGTTTATTTTAAAAAATTAAGTAAGTAAAAAATATGACAATTGATTTGTATAAAAATGAGTTTACGAAAAATGTACTTGATCGGTCCGCAGAATATATTAAAAAAAATCCCCTGACAACAGAAGACATAGAAAGCTTTAAAAAGAAAAAACCACCTAAGGAATTAAAAATGTCGGCGCACGACATGTACTGTAGAAATGTTTTTGAAAAATTATCAGCAATTATTAACACACTAGACGATTTAAAAGCCACTCAAATTTTTTTGAGACAATATCCCTATGTCAAATCTTTAGAGAAAAATGGAATTACGAGAGCTTTCTATTTACAATATCATTTAGAAATTTACGCTGTTAAGTTGGCGAGCCTAAGAGATAAGACTGCTCTTCTTACTAATGAAGTTTTTGATCTTGGTTTAAATGAAAGAGATGTTACAATAAATTTTCTTTGCAGAATGAAACAGATTAAAAATAGCCCTGACATCATGAAAATACTACGATTCATAGAGAAAGCCCTATCTGAAGTTGGTAAAACAAAAAATATAATTGCACATAGAGATAAATATGAAGATCATAACCTAACCCTATTGAAAATGTACGAACTTGTTAATAAAAAAAAGGTCATAGTTCCCAAATTCTTTGTTCGAATGTTATATTCGTCATATATTCGCAAGCAAAAAAAAGCCCTGAAGGAAGATGAACAGAAGATAGAACTTTTTTTGGATAAGATTTTTACCAAATTAAATAGTAACTTCAATTTAAAGCGTTCTCAATTAGAAAAATAATACACGACCTTCTCTTTTTGAGTGCTTACAAAAAAATTACAAACTAATTATTCAGAAAAGAAAAAACCACCAGTTCTCTACTCTAGTGGTTTTGTATCACCCATTAAATGTCGCACAATATTAATTACCAGGGCAAGTATATTAATATCTAATTAAATTTCTTTCACAAATTTAATATTATGTCTGTCTACCTCCTGTTCTTCATTAAAAATAAAATCCGCTTTTAATTTTTTGCCACTCAAAACATGAGAAAGCCACAATTTATCATCTGACCACATTTTATTAAAAGGAATATCTGATTCTTTAAACCACCTTGGAGCCATTTCTTCAGTTTCAACGGGTTCTCCCTCCCAATTCCTAATTAAAAACACATGAACTTCCTGATTCCAGTTTTTATCTTTAGGAACGCTGGGAAAATAAAAATTAAAAATAGCTACTTTTTCTAATTCTTTTATTTGAACTCCAATTTCCTCTTTAGTCTCTCGAATAGCAGCATCAACAATGCCCATATCGCCTTTTTCTGTATCTACTTTTCCTCCAACACCATTCCATTTTCCGACCCCAAATCCTCTCTTTTTCATAGCCAAAAGAATTTTCCTATCCTCTTGATTTTCCTTAATTAATAAACACAAAGTTGCTTTTTTCATATATTTTTATTCTATCAAAAAATTACTTAATTGGCGATTGTTAATTTGATCGATAGTTTAATCGATAGTTTAATCGATAGACTTAGTCTATCGATTTCAGTAAATTTTTCTCAACTTCGCCCTAAATTTTAATATTTTTTTACCTTTATAATCGTTATAGTATTATTTAAGAGATAGTCTGTTTTTTCTTCTTTTAATTTATTTTCTGCCAATAAAACAGGTAATCCTCCTTGCGAAAGATAGTCTTTAAAACATTTATAGTGATTTTTTCCTGCGGAATACTCTATAAGTCTTACCAAATAGGAATATATGTTTTGAGATAATGGTACCTTAAAATCAATAAAAATTAAAAAGCCTTCATTTTTCACAACCCTTTTCATTTCAGAAATTATTTTATCTCTTGAATGCCTATCTTTTTCGTGTAATGCCAAGGAAATAGAGGCAAAATCAAAATAATTGTTATAAAAAGGCAATTTATTAGCATCAGCAATTTGAAAAAAAACACTAGTTAAGTTAGATTTATTTTTCCTCTTTTTTGCCATTTTAATCATTTCCGGATTTAAATCTATCCCAGTGGCTATAATTTCTTGTTTTCCATAATGAAACACTTGGTCTCCTGTGCCACAGCAAACATCTAATACTCTATCCCCTTTCTTCATTCCTGAGAATTTTGGCGTATAGATTCTAATGTTTTGCAAGAAAGGATCTATCAGCGTTGAATAATTGAACATAAATATGGGTCTTAATTTTTTCTTTCATAGATTTATTATACCAAAACCTGAAACGAAAAAAGCAAAATGTCCCACAATATGCATTATCCGACAAAATCAAAAAACCGCCAGTCCTCTACTCCAGTGGTTTTGTACCCCCTATCAAATGTCGCACAATATTATTAAGGTTTTTTAAAAATTAAAGAGTAAAAGATACACAAATCTGTGTATCTTTATAATAAGAATTTTGTAATTTATTAATGTGCTGTAATCTCTGAAGATGAGATAAGGTAGAGGGAAAGTTTTTTTAGTGCCCTTGTTGAAAAAATTAACAGAGGGATAAAAGAACGCAGTTTATTTATTTGGACGGCCTCCATTCGGGCGAAACGACTAAGAGAATGGTATATAGGAACTGCCTCTACCTATTTTCAATATCTCACCAATCAAAATTCATGTCAAGATACAATTACTTCTATCTTTATTTATATAATTTTTTCAGTTTTTGTTTCCAATCTTCTAAAGTTAACCTTTTCATCTTTTTTCCATGCAAAACTTCTCCAATAATTAATTTATAAAGTAAATAAGGAGCAGCACACTGCTCACATTTTGTATAACCTCCAAATTCACAGTGTTCTTGTTTCTCCCAACACTCTAAACAAAATTTCAATTCTTCTGTTAATTTTTTGATTTCTTTTTTCATTTTTCTATTTTACCAAAAAATCGTCTGATTAGCGATTTTTATAGTTTGTGTATTTAAAATAAAAAAAAGATAGCGAATCAGTTTAATTTTTAGTAAACCGAGACGCCCTTACGATTCTTATTACACCACTGCTTTTGGAATTAGTAGGAGTGTAGAAAAAGTGTATTTTACAGTTGGATCTTCTTCGTAGCAAGGTGTTACTGTATCTGGTGAAACTGTTCCTGTCGCTGGAATAATTATTTCAGCTCTATCGTCGTTAAAACGTTTTAGTCTGAAAACCCTACATCCATTTGGTACAGGGTGTCCTGGCGTAATTTCTTCCCATAGTTTGTTTTGTTTTATACTGCTCAAGGAAAAGCTCATTTCTAGTGTACTTTCTTCCTTACCGCCCAGTATCTCACAGACTTCGCTAAATGTATCAGCCTCTACTGCTATTCCTGAATGTCGGTAATATGGACGTCCTTTTCCTTTTATCATTATATAAATTGGCATTCCAATCATTACCTTCCAATGGTTTCAATATTAGTATGTTATTTAAAATTTATCAAGAAAATAAAAAAAAGCGCCTACTTGTCTTTCGACTTTCGGCTGGGTACTGATTTCTTGTAGCGTTTGTTCTAGTGCATTCGTATCAAATTCTTTGATAACGGCTATTTCTAGAACATGTTCTAGGGCTGCCCAAAGGTATCCATCTTCTTGAGGAATGAGTTTAACAGGAATTAAATCTTCTGAGGGAATAGAGAGGGTTTCTATTTGGTCTATTGTCGGTAGTAAATATAGCGGAGCCTTTGCTTTTTTACAGTCAACTATCCAATTGTCTTTATTGTCTGGGTCTCTCTTTTTTACACATCCTACTAGAAGTACTGGTTTTCCTTGATTAATGGGTGCATCGGTTATAACTAACATTCTCGGCCTAATTTCAGTTTTCATTTGACAACCTCATTTTCTGTCTATATTTTACAATTTTATTAAAAATTTGTCAATCGTGGATAGAAAAAAATAAAAAAAGAAGGGCTATCTTTTAAGAAAGTCCTTTTTGTGAAAAATTTGCGAAATTTTGAACTTTTTTGTAATTTTTACAAATATTAGTAAGTCCGCAAATTATTTATCTACTTTTTTTAAATAGATAATCCCTTTTTTCTTCTGGTTTTCCTTGAAGGGCGGCGAGAAGTTTTGCAGCCAGCTGTTTTCGAGGATCTGCTTCCATCTTTTTTTTGATCTTTTCGCGTTTTCGATCACATTCGTGGCATAGATTAACCTCCTTTTCCTGTCCGTTAGGGAATTTTAGTTTAAGGGGTTTCATAATCTTTGTTTGATCAATACAGTAGTCGCACCATGAGGGAGGTCCTTTATAGTTTTGATTTTTTTCTGGCATCTTTATAACACCTGAATTATTAGAGTTATTAGTATCCCAGCTGTATTACCAACAACAATACCTGTGTAGAATCCAACTAAAAAGATAAGTTGGATGCTCAATAGTAGCAATCCTTTAGAGAAGTTTTCTTTTTTGCAGAGTCCATATGTCACAATGAAAATACCAACGAAAACGAAAGTCAAAGATATTTTTGCGGTCAATGATTCTCTGGTGATAAATGATTCTCCAATAAAAAGAGGATTAGACTCTTTTCCACCTATCGAGAGACCGTAAGTAGTTGTAGTAATATCAGCAAAGGTTAAAATCATTAAAACTATGAACAATAATGGTAGTTGAGATTTTTTTAGAGATAGTAGTTTTAATTTTTCCAGAAGTGATAGTTTAAATTTTTTCAAGTCCTTACCTTCTTTCTTTTCTTTGTAATTTTTTAAAGAGCCATTTTATAATAATACAAAATCAAGATTTAGTCAATACTAAGTGATCTTTTTATATTCTAAGTAAGAATAAATAAAAAGGTATAGTGAGGTAAAGATTATTGGAATAATCGTAAAAAATATTGCCCAATTCGGGAATAAAATACTTAGAAAAGAAATTACCCCGCAGATTTTAAATAACTTTCCTCCCCTTTTATGTGTTTTGTCCCAGACTTCATCATTGCTTAATGTCCAAGGTGTTTTAATACCGATAAACCAATTTCTTTTTGCTTTTTCAATTAAAATTCCACAGTAAAACAATAAAATACCCATTGATGGAACTAAAAATCTTGTCATATTAAACTTAAATCCCATATTCCAGAAGATAGTTAAAAGATGAATATAAAATAGAAATAAAATTAAAATAACTATAAAGGTATCGAAATATTCTCTAAATTTTTTAATATTTTCTTTCATCGGATCTATTTTTGGAATCAAGGAAAACATTAAAAATAACCCGACAGACATAATCGGCATTATAAATAATCCCCAGAACTTTTGCATATAACCATTAACTTCGCCTTGAGAGTTCCAGTGAGAAGCCATTATTTCCGGCATTGTAGGATAAAGATAAATCCCAACAATAAATGATATTAAAATTATTGATATAATTATCAGATTATTTATTTTCATATAT
>JAHJCL010000027.1 GCA_018813025.1 Patescibacteria group bacterium | reverse complement strand
TTTATTGCCTTTTTTAAAATTTTTCTTTAATTTTCCTTCGTATTTAAATCCATTCTTCTTTACTACGCCTTCTGAAATTTTATTCCGAATAAATATAAAAGCATAAACTCTCTTTAATTTTAATTCATCAAAAGAATATTTCGTAACTAATTTAACAGCTTCTGTCATAATTCCTTGTCTTCGATATTTTTTTCCCAACCAATACCCTATTTCTGCTTTATGATCTTCAATTTTACTTAATCCAACGCTTCCAACTACCATTCCACTCATATCAATAGCGAAATTAATCTCTTTTTTATTCTTCTTTTTATTGAATTTCGAATTTAAATTAATCCACGAATGTGCATCCTTTAATCTGTAAGGATAAGGAATTCTAAGTGTATTCCTTGTAATTGTCTTATCATTTATATTCTTGACTAGAGACGATTCATCTCCTTTTTTAAATGGTCTCAATATAAAATTTTTTGAACGAATAATCACCATAAACTTCAAACTAATTTTCAGTTATTTTTAAATAAATCTGGTTTAATTTTAATTATTTTAAAATACATTCTTCAAGTAAATTAAGGTCAATCTCGCATAAATGATTGTTTCCTTCTAAAACCTTAAGATTACCATTTGTATACTTAGCTAAATCCCTACCATCTTGTAATGGAACAAATGGATCATTTGTTTGATTTATAATAACAAATTCTCTACAATTTTGTTTAATTTTTTGATAATCAATATCCAGTTCAAAAAAATTATATATTGGACTGGAATCAAATTCATTATTTTCCAGTTTTCTTATCGGAGTCGCAACCAATATACACTTACCTATTTTATCAGATGTCTCCTCTAAATATCTAAGTATCGCCGTCCCTCCTAAACTATGCCCGATAAGTATTGAATTCTCGTCAGGATTAGAATCTTTTATAACCTGCACCCATTCATCCTTTTTAGGTAAAAGAGTGTTAGGCATATCCGGCACAACTACCTCATATCC
The DNA here is from genome assembly GCA_018813025.1 of Patescibacteria group bacterium. Lineage (GTDB taxonomy): Bacteria > Patescibacteriota > Minisyncoccia > Minisyncoccales > DG-74-3 > JAHJCL01. The sequence continues at coordinate 2,221 of JAHJCL010000027.1, read as the reverse complement.
TAATTTTTCCAATCTCTCTTTCTCTTCTAAAAACCAGTTGTCTTTTGAACTGGCTTCCCACCCATGAATTATTAAAACTCTTTTTAACATAAATTTTAATTATTTTTTAACTCAAAACGAATTATCTTTACCATTGTGTTGATATTTATCCTGTCTCCGTAATACCTACGATATGTATTAAACATCTCTTCTTTACTGGAAAATTTTTCATGACCGTCAAAATCTTTTTCTTCTATCTCGCCCATTTTCTTTTCCCAAACATCGGTAATAATTGCCTCTCCGAACTTTTCTTTGGTATTCCAATTCACAAGATTAATTTCATCTCCAGCCGATAAATTTTTGTCATCAAATAAACGGCAAGTAATATTTTTCTCTCCAATAAGAATAGAATTAATGAGATTATCTCTAAATTTTAGTGTTTTCTTTTCCATATAATCTTTTCTAATTCTACCAAAAAATCGCTCTTTTAGCGATTCTTAATATCTGATAAACTGGGTTTATTCGGATAAACCAGGTTTATTTAGGGATAAGCTAAGCTCATCTAAAGATTATTTTTTATTTTCGAATAAAATGAGAAAACAAGGTTCTTGAGCGAAACGAAAGGTTCTTATTTCACGATGAGCTTAGCTTATCGTAATACACATTCACCTGCACTTCGTTCCTTCAAAGCATTTACCCGCTTCGCAGTCACAGACTTTTACCTCGTGGCTGTTTTCAGGCGAACACCCACAGGCACCGATAATGCAACTATTCGGGAAGTCTCCCGTAGCTTTGCAGCAAGAAGAGGTTATAACGGTTCCTCCTGAAATCAAACAGGCCTGTTCTTTATTTACCGATAGATAAATCCAGTATCCTGCGACGATAATGATTAGCGCTATGATAATAAAAAATGTTTTAGAAATATTATTTTTTTATTTTAATATCTTATACTTTCTTATTTCGTTTTTTGTTTCCAAGACCGATAACGGTCCTCACTGCGAGGTCTCACCTTAAGCTTGACGATTTTTTTAATAAGTCCTGTTCCAACCGATTGAATTACCAATTCCACTTCCGAGTCCCCACGGTTAGATAAGATATGCTGAAAATAAGGATCACGAGAACGGTAGCGCCCAAGATTATTTAAATTCCCATAAGTGTCAACCGGCCAGTTGCCGACACGTTTTTTGTTGATTTTTATCAGGATATCTCCGGGCTTTATGCCCTGTTCCGCCGCCACTGAAAACGGTTCTACTGTACGGACGACACGCCAGTCATAAGGATTGAATCCAAGACCAAGTCCTCCGTAACGAAGATGACGCGCATAGCATTTAGAAGAATCTACGGATTGATTCAAAAAATTCCCGATAAGCTCACCGAACATAGCCGCTGCGATTCCGCGGATATCCGGATTAAGCCCTTCGCTCTCCGCCTCGCCGAGCCAAATCAATGGCGGAATTTCCAGTTTTTCTTCCTTCACTAATTTAGCGTGATTTAGAAAATTGAGCCGGATATTGCTGTAATAACTGGTTGTGGTATAGCCAGGCGTGGTAGTCGAGCTCATAACCGGCACTGCTGAAGTGAAACCTCCTACATTCCATCCAATCATACCGGTATTCCAGACATATTTTGTTTCCGTGCTGATAACAGTTTTGGGCGGCGTGTACTGTTCCTTTTTACCGATAAAAAAATCCATACTAATGATGACCTGCGGATCCTTCGTGGTGCGTGTCAGTCCATGCGCCTGCAATGTTCTTTCCAGCTGGTGGAACAGTTCTTTTTCTAAAAGAGGGTTGGTTTTGCTGATATAGTCAAAATCAAAGGTTTTGTAATTGGCAAGGAGTTCTTCAGGATCCCTATAGACCCGAACATTAATTTCTTCTGTGGGAAAAGTAATGGGAAAAAAGTCTTGAGAATCGAAACCCGTCGCCTGGTTTCCCAGCATGCTGACGATATCAGCCTCGCTGGTACACGCGGAAGGGTTGGCTATGCTGTTTAATGAATTGCGAAGGATGTAAATTTTATGGTCTATATGACTGAGAAGAATGGCGTACAAAACCACGCCCACCGATATGTAAACAATATAAGCATCGTTTTCCTGCAATCTGTCGAAAATATTCTTATCCCCGCTTAAAAAAGGTGTGACTATGATTAATACCAGAATTATTATTAATAATGCCTTTAGAGTTCTGTAAAAAAATAAAGCAGATTTTGTAAATATTTTTTTAATAAGCATAATTTTTAA
>JAHJCL010000026.1 GCA_018813025.1 Patescibacteria group bacterium | reverse complement strand
ACCTCTTTTGTCTATATGCTCATATAGGCCATATTCATGTTCTATATGCACTACATAAGGTGATAGTTTTTTAATTTTTTTTGCTACCGATTTCCACCAAAAACGATGCGAAGTATCTATGATAGGGAAAACCCCTTCACCAGTCCCGTCTGTATGGCTTATTACCAGAACATCTCTTTCTGGATTTTCTTTCTGTATAAATTCTCTGGCTTCTTCACAAAATGTAGCAATACCACATAACCTCGGATAATAACTTGATATTAAGACTATTGGCTTTCTATTTGACATTATTTACATCCTTATATTGTGCTGTTTTTACAAAATCTATTTATGTGTTAATTCCATAATTGAGTGACTCCCCTTTAATTTTAGGCACCATACCCTAATTAAATTTTAGAAAGGAGGAATCAATCAAGGTTATTATATCACAAATAGTTTGGTAAAGGTCAGGAACTTTACTGCTTTTTTATAGTAGGTTAGGTAATTCCCCTATCTCTTTTGAGATAGTGTATAATTTTAGTAGGGGATTTCAATATTGCCCACAAGGAGATTGATCTTGCCAGACCGAAAAACAACAAAAATAATATAATGTTTACTCCGGAAGAGCGTAAACAGATAGATTTATTCTTAGATTTAGGATTTATAGATTCATTTAGGAAATTCAATACAGAGAACGGATATTATACGTGGTGGCCATATATGGCAAACGCAAGAGAAAGGAACATAGGATGGAGGATAGATTATATATTTATTTGCAAGCCACTTAAAAAGAAATTAAAAAAAGCTTTTATTTCAAAAAATGTTAAGGGGTCTGACCATTGTCCTATTGGTATAGATATAAATTGATAATTTTTTGTTTTTACCTCGTAAAAAGTATATTATGAGATAAGAAATAGTTGAATAGGTTATTAATATAAATATAAAAAAACACAAAAATATGGAAGAACAAAAAAGAATAAAAATTAATTTAGACACAAATTTATACGCGATCAGTAATATCAGTGTTGCTTTTGATGAAGAGCAATTTCTTTTTACTATTTTTTCCGGAAATCAAGCGCGTCAATTTAGCGCGTCGCCAAAGCACGCAAAAAGACTTACAATGCTTTTAGAAAAAAACATTACCGATTATGAGAATAAATTCGGAAAGCTTGAGACTAAATTACCGGAGAAGATGGAAACAAAAGAAAATAGGTCTATGGGTTTTTAGAAATGAAAGTGAAATTAATAAAAAAGGATCCGTCAAATTGTGACGGATTTTTTGTTGTGTCAGGTTATTGAGGGACGAGGATATGGTTTTTTGATTTGATGATGATAATTCGGACTTCGTCTCCGATGGTCCATTTAGAATGGAGTCTATCTCTATAATCTCCTTCAAAGTCTTCTATTTTAATAATAGCGCTTTGATTTCTCTTAGGCCTTATTTCCACTATGGCACTATAATCATCTGTTTTTATTACAGTTCCAGTAATTTCGTATCCTATAACACGTCCCTTACTATCTTTTAAACTTTTTTCACTTACCATATTTTTCACCTCCCTTGATGAAAGAACTTATCCTGTGAAAATAATTTAACACAATTAAACGATGCGTCAAATTATTATTTGATAAAATATCGTCGATTTTGGATTATTAACAATGGCGTGAAAAAAAATACTCTTTTTATACTTGATAAAAGTTTTTTAATAGTGTTAATATATAGCCATTATGAATCAAGGAGAAACAATATTAAGATTTAATAAAGTGTTTTTTGCGCATGGAAACAATAAGCCCACAATAGATGAGATTAATTTTTCCATAAAGCAAGGATCAAAGATAACTTTAATGGGACAAAATGGTGCCGGTAAAAGCACTATTTTTAATCTTATTACAGGAGTTCTTAAACCAAGTTCAGGGGTTATAAATATTGGTATTGGAATTACAGTCGCTATGGCCAAACAAGTAATTTCTCGAGACTCATTTCATTTGACGGTGCGTGAATTCTTTCAGAATTGCTTTAAGGATAAGATATATGATATTGACCCAAAAATTGATAAAGTTCTTGAGGTGGTTAATCTTGTTGCCGACAAAGATAAAGTTATTAAATCATTTTCAGGAGGTCAGCAAGCAAGGCTTCTTTTAGCATCAGCTATTATTCAAAATCCTGATTTGCTACTTTTAGATGAGCCGACTAATAATCTTGATAAAGACGGTATAGCTCATCTGACTAAATTCCTTATTGATTATCAAAAAACATGTATTGTTATTTCTCATGATGCTAATTTTTTAAATGCATTTACACAGGGCGTCTTATATTTAGATGTATTCACCCGTAAAATTGAACAATATGTCGGTAATTATTTTGATTTACTGGTTGAAATCTCTGCCAGAATAGAAAGGGAAAACAGAAAAAATGCGCAATTGGCAAAAAGAATTCAAGAGAATAAAGAAAAATCAAACTTTTTTGCCAATAAAGGGGGAAAGATGAGATTGGTAGCAAAAAAAATGCGTAAAAAAGTTGAAGAGATGGAAGAAGCAAAAGTTAATGTTAGAAAAGAGGATAAAACTATCAGATTTTTTGTTATTCCTTTTCAGAAGGATATTGGCGGAGAAATTTTAAGCATTACATCTTTTTCTGCTGTAAAAAATCATAAACAAGTACAATGTAAAACTAATATTTCTTTAAGGAGAGGGGAGCGTTTACTTCTTACCGGAAACAATGGCAGCGGTAAAACCACATTACTTGAATCTTTAGCTTCAAAAGAAGCAAAAGGTGCTAAGATTGCTCCGAATGTGCGAATTGGATATTATCGTCAGGATTTTTCTACTCTTGATTTTAATGATACGGTCTATCAATCCTTTAGTTCTGTTGCGGAAGATTTGTCAGAAGGAGAAATTCGTTCTTTGGCTGCAGGTTTTTTAATAACTAACGATTTGATGTATGCCAAAATAGGCAGCCTATCTGAGGGACAAAAAGGTTTGGTATCTTTTGCCAGATTGGTGATGCAGAAACCCGGACTCCTTATTTTGGACGAACCAACTAACCATATTAATTTTCGTCATTTACCCATTATAGCTTCTGCGCTAAATAAATATGATGGAGCCATGATTTTAGTAAGTCATATTCCGGAATTTATTCAACAAATCCGTATTGATAAGACTCTTAGCTTGACAGTGGATTAGTTTTGATATATACTATCGACATAACTAATCTCATAGTTTTTATTTTTTAGGGAAATCCCTCGTAAAAATTTTAAAGCCGTAGAGCTTTATCTGAAAACTCGGAGACTAACTAGTCGCCTTTTTTTATTTATTAATGACTAGATGTTATGAGGATAATTCCTTAAAAAAATATGTACACAAGAAGTTTTCAAAATGATAAATCAAAAAAGTTCTCGTTTAAATCTTCTCGATTTGGCGGGAGAAATCGTTTTAATCGTTCAACTGGAGGACATAATAAGTTTTCGAGCGGAGAAAAAATAGATCCTGCTAAATTTATCAACAAAGCGATTACAGACGAAGAAGTTGATATCTTTAAACCTGAACACGAGTTCAGGGATTTTAAAATTGATCAGAGATTAAAACAGATTGTTATGGCCAGGGGCTATAAAACGCCTACGCCAATCCAAGACAAAGTTATTCCTTGCGCCGTCAATGGTTCCGATGTTGTTGGTGTTGCCAATACCGGGACAGGAAAAACAGCCGCTTTTCTTCTTCCTTTAATTAATAAAATTATTCTTAATCCGAAAGAACAGGTTTTAATTATTACTCCGACAAGAGAGCTTGCTTTACAAATAGATCAAGAATTCAGATTATTTACCAAAGGAATAAGAATGATCTCGGTTTGTTGTGTAGGAGGAATGAATATAGGCAGACAAATTTCGAATCTTCGTTACGGATATAATGTAATCGTTGGAACACCCGGAAGATTAAAGGATTTGATAGATAGAAAAATAATCAATTTATCCAGATTTAATAGTATAGTTTTAGACGAAGCAGACAGAATGCTTGATATGGGATTTATTAATGACACTCGTTTCATAATGAACGGAATGCCTAAAGAAAAACAAGTACTTTTCTTTTCAGCTACTGTTTCTTACGATATAGAAAAACTTATTCGAGAGTTTCTTAGAAATCCGGTCAGAGTTTCGGTTAAAACCAGAGACACTGCAAAAAATATTGAACAAAATGTTGTCAGAATAGAACGCGGAAAGAATAAATTAGATGTTCTTAACGAACTTTTAAGGAGGGTAGAATTTAATAAAGTGCTTATATTTGGAAGAACTAAACACGGAGTAGAGAAACTATCTAAAAATCTTTCTCATAATGGTTTTAAAGCAGAATCAATACACGGAAATAAAAATAATTCTCAACGCCAAAGAGCTCTGAATTTATTTAAGAATAATAGGGTTCAGGTATTGGTAGCAACTGATGTTGCAGCCCGCGGATTGGATGTTGCAAATATCAGCCATGTTATAAATTATGACATACCTGCAACTTATACTGATTATGTCCACCGTATCGGTCGGACCGGAAGAGTGGATAAGAAAGGAATGGCTTTGACGTTTATAGAATCATAATTATTGATTTATTAACGACAATTAAAAATTGCCTTGTTGGCGGTTTTTTATTTTTTTAATGTTGTGAAAGAATTTTTGAGTTTGACTTTCAAAAAGATGTCATTAAGATAAGAGATAGCAACTTAAAAGGTGATATATTTGAAAAAAACTTGGATTAAAATTGAAGGAATTCAAATACATTCTCTACGAAAGATTTACCCTTTCAAATCCGAGAAAAAAGACAACGAAAACAGGATTTCAGCTTCGGTCAGAATAGGCGATGCATTTGATATCAATGGGGTTAATATCGGAATCAAAAAAAATGATAATCAATTTTTCCAAAACTGGTCAGAGGCTGACGCAAGACTCCTAGATGTACCCGCGCTTCACAGAAAGTTAAAGAAAGGGAATTCATTACTACACGACGTTTTAGCTAGAGCTATTTTCCTTTTCTGTACTGGAGAAGGTAACGAAAGCATCCGTAAGTTCATTATAGAAAACGCAGAACAACCGGCGCTACCATTCTTTAAACCAGAAGAATGGAAGGGACTATCTTTAAGAATTCCTGTAGAATTCATAAAATCACGACACTTTTTCTATTTGTGGACAAACAAGGTATTCGTTGATATTCAGATAGGGCACCACTTAATTTTCTGGAATGTCAGGATTTACGACGGAAAAAAAATCAATCTTTCCAATGACAGAATTTTGGACCCGACATTGAGAAACATAATAGAAAACATACTGAAGAAGAAAGAAGTTAAGGGAACCATCCTTGATGTACTGAAAAAAGAGAGAGATGATATAACAAATAAGTTCATTGATGTAACAAAAGCTTGCGACATTGAAAAGATTCCTTTAATAAGGTTCTACTAGCATCTCAGTATTGCTTATTCAATACATCTCCTTGGGAGAATTCTAAACAGAATTCTCTTTTTTTATTTTAAAAAAGATTGATTTTTTGATATAATAGAAATATATGAACAAAAAATTACTTATATCTTTGTTTATTAAATTAATTATTGCTTTTTCTATTCTTATTATCTTAAGAGAAGTTGCGGTTTATTTAATAATACAAACACACAAACCAGAAGTAATATTAAGTTTTGAAGAGTGTGTTGCTAAGAATTATCCTGTAATGGAAAGCTATCCTCGCCAATGCAGAACTCCTGATGGAAAAACATTTGTTGAAAATATCGGTAATGAACTTGAGAAAGCTGATTTGATTCAATCCCATAATCCTCGTCCAAATCAAACGATTATTAGTCCTTTGTTTATCAAGGGAGAGGCTAGGGGATATTGGTTTTTTGAAGCAAGTTTCCCAATAAAATTATTAGACGGAAATAATAAAGAAATTGCTTTAACTATCGCTCAAGCTAAAAGCGATTGGATGACAGAAGATTTCGTTTCATTTGAAGCAGTTTTACAATTTACAACTCCTGAAACTAAAGAGGGGACTTTGGT
>JAHJCL010000001.1 GCA_018813025.1 Patescibacteria group bacterium | reverse complement strand
TTTTTATTTTCTAAAAAATATAAATTAGAGTTAAAAATTTCCAAATCATTAAAATTAAAATCAGGATAGGGGATTTCTAAAGAAAAGCTTTGGCTTAATTGACCTTCTTGGAAGCTAATTATTTGGTTCGGTTCAGAAAAGAAAATAATTGAATTTCCCCAAACAGCCGCTGAACTAAACTCCTGGTTAGATTCAAGAAGCTGGTTGTTGCCGTCTTCTTTTAATTTAAATATACCTTTGGATTCAGAGCTTAAAAAGTAAATATCGTTTTGTTTTAATATCATTTTTTGCGGAACAAATTCTTTGTTTTCAAATTCAAATATAATTTCAGGATTTTCTATTTTTTCTAATTTACTGATTTGAGAAAGATTGTCTAATATTTCATTTCTAATAGTATTAACTTTGTTCTGAAAACTAATCGGAAGAATTGATTCGTCTTTGATGATAATATCTAAATCTTCCCAAGCTTTTTGAAAAATATTTTGGGCTTCTTGGGTTGATTGAGATTTATTTAAAATCAACAAACTATCGGCTAAATCAATTTGTTTTTGTATTTGGCTTAATTGATTTTGATATGATTTTAATTGCTGAGTTGTTTCTCTTTGAAAGACTAAAGACCCTAAAAACAGAAAAATAATTAATCCTAAAATTAATATCGCATTCTTATGTTTAAGAAAAACTTGAATTTTTTCTTTCCAATATTTTAAATTTATTTTGGGTAATGTGAATTTAGGAATAGATATCTTAGGAATTTTTATAGATTTTTTTTTCTTTAACGGTTTTGATATCTTTAATATTTTCTCCGGTTTTTTTTCTTTCTCTTTATTAGATGATTTTATTAATAATTTATAATTAAGGGATGCAATCTTAGGCAATAACAATTTAATTTTTGGCAATTTTATCTTAAGAATCGGGGCCAGAGCTTTTTTAAGGGAAAAATCTTGGGTTTTCGGTTGAACTAAAATATTTCTTTTTCTATTCTTAAATGATTCATTTTTATAAATAATTATCAGGCAAACTCCGGAAAGTTCCTGGAATCTTGTTTTTTTACTGTTGAATAAATCAATTATCTTTTTTTCATCTAAAGGATAAATTTTAGTCAAATCATCCAATATTGCTTCCTTTTCAAAAAAATCAGCTACCTCTTTACTTAGAATAACAATGACATCTTCCTCAGATAGTTTACCGGAAACTATATTTAAAAATATTTTTAATGGATAGGGTTCTATATCTTCAAATCTGATTTTTTTCTCAATATCTACAACCCTTTTTTTTCTTATTAAAAAAGTTTTTATATCTCCGACTTTAGAAAGGTTGAATTCCGCTTTTTGAATAGTTAAAGTAACAAAATTAAGATTACCCAGCCAACTGACATCGCCTTTCTGTACTAAATTTTCCAAAAAATTATTGGCCCTTTTTAAACTTTCTTTGAGAGTTTTTTCCGGGGAACGGACAATTGGCGTATAATATCTTTCTTTAATGGTTTTAGACAATTCATCTAATAGCCGAGGACTTTTAGGTAGGGCGTTTTTAATAGCTCCAACCATATATAGACTTCCCACTCTTCTTTCATAAATATTTTCCGGTTCATAACAAAAACTGTCAAAAACCAAGTCTGTTTTTAATTTGGGGTTAAAATAGAATTCAAAAACTCTCATACTAAATAATTTATTTACTTTATACATTTTAAAATTTTTATCGTCTGAAAACAATCCCTTCTTTTTTTTGGACTTAAAAAATGCTAAAATTGAGTAATTCGGGCGTATAGCTCAGTTGGTTAGAGCATTGCATTCACATTGCAAGGGTCTCTGGTTCGAGTCCAGATACGCCCACTAATTTAAACCTATGAAAGAAGCTTTTAATGAACAATTGTATAAAAAAATACCGATTAACAATCTTATTTTGTTCGGTATTCATTTGGTATTAAATAAAGAAAAAGAATGTCGTTTTGAAGAATTAACCAAAAAGTGCTTTGCTCTATTTCCTAAAATTTTTTCTTTACATAATAACCCGAATTGGCCCGATACCCGCAAATTAGACAGACCTTTAAGGATGTTGAGAAATAAAAAATTAATCATTGGAAATCCTCAAGATTCTTTTTCTTTGACTTCTTCGGGTAAAAAAATTGCTTTAGAGATCGCCAATACTCTTACTCAGAAAAGATTATTATAAGAACCTTTCGCTTTGCTCAAGAACCTTGATTTCTCGCTTTGCTCGAAATTAAGAACCATTCGTCGCTTCGCTCCTCAGAATTTTGTTTTTTCGTTTCACTCAAAAATAAATCGAGTTTATTACAAAAATAATGGATATAGAGAAGCTTAAAAAAATATTAGAGGATAGGGGAGAACCGAAATATAGATTTAGCCAAATATATAAAGCGGTTTTTTTTGATTTAATCTTTGATTTTTCTCAAATGACCAATTTATCTAAAGAATTGAGAGAGATTTTAAGTAAAGAGATTACCCCTTTTTCTTTAAAAATTAAAACTATCCAAAAAGGAAAAGAAGTTGACAAGGATTTGTTTGAATTAGAAGACGGCAATTGTATTGAAACTGTTTTAATGAAGCATAATTATGACAGAAAAACGGTTTGTATCTCTTCGCAAGTCGGTTGTCCTCTCGGATGTAAATTTTGCGCTACCGGTAAAATGGGCTTTATTAGAAACTTAGATTCACAGGAAATAGTTGACCAAGTTTTATTTTTTGCCAAAGAAGAAAAAGACAAAAAGTTAAATGTAGTTTTTATGGGTATGGGCGAACCGTTATTGAATTACGATAATGTTTTACAAGCTATTAGAGTTTTAAATGATAAAAATGGTTTTAATTTGTCAATTCGCTCAATATCAATTTCTACTGCGGGAATAATTCCGGGTATAAAAAAACTGATGAACGAAAATCTTCAACTCAATTTAGCCATATCTTTAAATAGCCCGAATGAAAAGCAAAGAACTGAAATAATGCCCGTCAATCAGCAATATTCGTTAAAAGAACTCATGGCCGTTGCTAAAGAATATGTTAAAAAAACCAATAAAAAGCTCTTTTTTGAATACGTTCTTCTTGATGGAATTAACGATGATCTGGAATCAAGCAAACAGTTAATCAAGCTTTTAGACAAAGAACCGCTTTTCCATATCAATTTAATCCGCTACAATAATACAAGTACTCAATTTAGGTCTTCCAGCATTAAAACAATTGAAAAGTTTAAAAAAGAATTAGAAAAAAATAATATTAATGTCACATTGCGCTATAGTTTCGGAAAAGAAATAAAAGCTGCTTGTGGCCAATTATCAACAACTTCAAATTGCTTCAATGTTGATTAAAATTAAAACTCATCCCGGATTCAAGAAAGATAAAGTTATCAGAAAAACAGAGGACAGTTTGGAAGTTTGGTTGAAAGAAAAACCAATTATGAATCAGGCCAATAAAGCGCTGATTGATCTTTTATCCGATTTTTTTAAAATAGACAAAGTAAGAATTAAGCTTATTAAAGGATTTAAAAATAAAAACAAAATTATTGAAATAAAAAGATGAATATAGACAAAATTACAAATTTCTTTTTTGAGATAGCCAGTTTAAGAAGATTAACGCGCTCTCATTGCCAAGCTATTCAAGAAGCTAATGATAATATCTCCGATCACAGTTTCAGAGTAACTGTTATCGGTATGATTTTAGCTGAATTGGAAAAATGCGATGTTAATAAGGTTATAAAAATGTGTTTATTCCACGATTTGGAAGAAGCGCGAACAGGGGACGCCAATTTTGTTAATAAACAATATTTAGATTTAAAAAAGGAAGAAGCGACAGAAGACCAGTTAAGAGAACTGCCGATTGAAAAAGAAGTTTTACAAATACTTGAAGAATACATAAAAAGAGAATCAAAGGAAGCCATTGTCGCCAAAGATGCTGATTTATTAGACCAGATGATACTGCAACAAGAATATTTCTATAAAGACCAAATAAATAGAGATATTTGGCAATTGCACACCTTAAAAGAAATTAAAACAGATTCAGCTAAAGAGTTAGCTAAAAAAATTGAAACCTCAAACCCTTTTGAGTGGATATATAAATTAGCTGAAGAAAAAACCGGAGAAAAAATAGACAGATAAAATGAAAAAGACTGATTTTTCTAAAATTTATTCTTATTCCAAATTAAAGCTTTTTGAAAGTTGCCCGCAGCAATATTATTTTAATTATTTAGACCCGGAAATAGCTCCCATTAAAAAACAATTTTTAAAACCGCGGGATTACAAAGTAAAAGGACAAGCGGTTCACGGTGCTATCACTCTTTTTTATCACTTGCCTAAAAAAAAGCGAACTTTTGATGATTTGAAAAAATGCTTAGCCCAGGCTTGGTATTCAGAAAAAGACCCTAAAAAGAAAATGCCATTGGGGGGAATGGGCGGTTTTAGAGATTTAAAACACGAAAGAGAGTCATATACCGAATCTTTAGAAATGCTCAAGAATTTTTTCTATATTAAAGAACCCGATCTTAAATTATTTTATATTCCAACTAATAAAATTCAGAATTCTTTTTGCGATTATGAAGAGATGATTAAACCAATAGATAAGAAGCGTTATATCTCCGGTAAATTTGATAGAGTGGACAAATTAGCTGACAATACATTAAGAATAGTGGATTTCAAAACTGGAAGAAAAAGTTCTGATCAATTCCAATTGACTTTTTATAAGCTTTTAGCCGAACTGAATTTTAATTTACCAGTAAAAATAGTAAGCTTTTATTATCTTAACAGGAAAGAGGTGGTGGATTTTGACCTTTCACACACCAGTAAAAATTCTATTAAGAAGAAGGTAGGGGATAAGATAAAAAAAATAGAAGACGCCTGGCGTTTTCCTCCTCACTTTAACGGACTTTGCAATCATTGCGATTTTCTAGAACTTTGTCCAGCTAGAAAAATAATTAAACCCAAAACAAAAACAATATGACCAACGTAATAACAGTCGATGAAAAAGATAATCCAATAGGAATAGAGGAAAAACTAAAAGCTCATCTTGATGGAAAACTCCATCGGGCTTTTTCAATTTTTGTCTTTAATTCAAAAGGAGAATTAATGCTTCAGAAAAGAGATAAAAACAAATATCATTCCGGTGGTTTATGGAGCAATACTTGCTGTTCTCATCCCAGACCGAATCAAGATATTAAAGAAGAAGCAGAAAATCGTTTAAAGGAAGAAATGGGTTTTGAGTGTAATCTACAAGAAATTTTTAGTCAACCTTATGATGTCAAAGTAATATCTCAACAAGGAGATTTAATAGAACACGAATTCGACCATATTTTTATCGGTTTTTTTGATGGTCAGGCAAAAGTAAACCCAGAAGAAGCAGAAGATTGGAAGTGGATTAATATTGATGAATTGAAACAAGACATGAAAGACAATCCAAGAGAATATACTCCCTGGTTTTATTTGATTTTAGATAAAACTCTTAAAATAAAGAAAGAGCTTTATGATAAATAAGGAGAAAATTTACGTTGTAAATTTACAAGGGCAAAAAGAGCCCTTTTCTTTTCATAAAGTTTATCGTTCAGCCCGACGAGTCGGAGCATCTCGAATTTTAGCCGAACAAATCGCCCAGTCCGTTGCTAAAGATGTTTATTCGGGAATCAAAACAATCGATATCTTTAAAATAGTCAAAAGGGAACTGTTTAAAAAAGAACCTCAGGTAGGTCTTAAGTTTGATTTAAAAAACAGTTTAAAGAGGCTTGGTCCGAGCGGTTTTCCTTTTGAAAAATATGTTGGAGCTATTTTAAAAAAGAGAGGATTCCATGTTCAGCTCAACCAATATATTCCAGGCCATTGTTGCTCTTATGAAATAGATTTTATAGCTAAGAAGGAAGATGTTTTATATATTGGTGAATGTAAATACCGTAATAATCCGGGTGACAGAATTCATTTAGATATTGCTTTGGCTAATCACGCTCGTTTTTTAGATATTCAAAATGGTAATTTCTTTAAGAAATTAAACAAAAAAATAAAAATTAAAAGCATAATAATCACTAATACCAAATTAACCAGTCAGGCTATTAAATATTCAAAATGTGTTGGAGTTGATTGTCTCGGTTGGAACTATCCCAAAAATCATGGATTAGAGAATATAATTGACAGTCAAAAATTATATCCAATAACAATTTTACCATCCCTAAAAAATTATATGGTTGAAATTTTTAATGAGAAAAATATAATTCTAGTTGAAGATCTTCTAAAAATTGATATTGAAAAGTTCTCTAAGCAAGCCAAAACATCAATTAATCAAATCACTGCTCTGATAAATGAAGCCAATATTTTATTGGAGGAATAAGAAAGATAATATATAATAAGTAAAATGAAAGAATTTATTGCCATATTTTCTAATATTTCTTTAATCGCTTCCATGGTAGCTTGGTTTTTTGCCCAGTTAATTAAATTTTTGATAAGCTTTTACAAAAACGATAAACCGAACTGGGGGTTATTCATGTCAACAGGTGGATTTCCCAGTTCTCATGTTGCCACTGTAGGAGCTTTAGCCACTTCAATAGGCCTTAATTTCGGATTTGATTCAGGATTATTCGCAATTGCCATCATTATGACTTCGGTGGTTATTTCCGATGCCAGAGGTATCAGGCAGGCTGCTGGCAAGCAAGCTAAGGCCCTTAATCAGATTATAGAAGACTTATATCAAAATAAAGGATTAAAGATGGAGAGATTAAAAGAATTATTAGGGCATACTTCTTTAGAAATATTCGGCGGAGCGATTTTAGGAACTTTTATAGCTATTTTATTCAATATATAATTACTAATAAGAACCATTCGTCGCTTTGCTCAAGAACCTTGTTTTCTCACTTTGTTCGAAAATAAGAATCTTGTTTTCTCACTTTGTTCGAAAATAATTACAATTAACATTAAAAAAATATGGAAGAAATAAAAACAGAGTCCGAATGTTGTTTAGGTATAACTCATCTTCGTAAAAAACATACTTTACTATTAACCATAGTCAGTCTTTTTTTAGTTGTTGTGACTATCTCAACAATTGTTAATGTTTATTATAAAATTGTTAAACCAACCGAGAGGCAAATTTCTTTTACCGGATCAGGCATAGTATATACTAAACCTGACTTGGCTTTAACCAGTTTTTCAGTTATCATCGAAGCTAAAACAATTAATGAAACAATGGTTTCTAACGCTGAAAAAATGAATAAAGTGATAGAAGTTATTAAAGGTCAAGGAGTAGAAGACAAAGATATTAAAACTACCGATTTCAGTATCTATCCACGCTACGAATACGTAAAAGAAGATATTTATTCTTATTATTCACCTACTAATAGAAAATTAGTCGGTTATGAAATGAGGCAGACGATTGAAGTAAAAATAAGAGATTTAAAAAAAGTCGGAGAGATTATACAAAATGCCACAGATGCTGGAGCCAATCAGATTGGAGATTTACAGTTTACTATTGATAACAAAGACCTTATCAAAGAAGAGGCCAGAGAAAAAGCGATTCAAGACGCAAAAAACAAAGCTGAAAAGCTATCCTCTCAATTAGGCATGAAATTGGGCAAAATAATCAATTTCAGCGAAAGCGGTATAACGCCTTACATGTATGATTTAAAAATGGAAAGTACCGGGATGGGAGGCGGTGACCAAATACCTACGATAGAAATGGGTGAGAATAAAACAGAAGTAACTATTACTATTGTTTACGAAATTAGATAATATGCGTCTCAATTTGCCCAAAGATGAAAAAAATATCCTTTGGACAAATCATGTTAAGGGAAAATTAATTTATTACCAATTATCGGAAAAAAGAATTAAAAGAGTTTTACGCAATCCGAATAGAATAGAAAAAGGAATCGCTGATAATACCTTAGCTGTAATGCAGATTGCCGGAACAAAGAAACACCAGACTGAGATTTGGGTAATGTACCAAACTACCAAATCAGAAATTAGAGGAAGAAA
Organism: Patescibacteria group bacterium; assembly: GCA_018813025.1. Taxonomy (GTDB): domain Bacteria; phylum Patescibacteriota; class Minisyncoccia; order Minisyncoccales; family DG-74-3; genus JAHJCL01. The sequence goes on along the minus strand of JAHJCL010000001.1, from coordinate 1,371 downwards.
GATCAGAATAATCAGCGCTTGGAGATATCCTGGAACAAGTCCCAAAAGAGAATCACCGTTAATACCTCAAGACGCTTTGGAAGAATTGGCCAGAGTTATTAAATCAGAGAAGTTTGATATTAAAAAAAATGATTACTAAAATTACAGGAATTATTTTATTGTCATTAGGTCTAATAATAATATTGGGAAGTCTTTATTCTTCTTACAATATTTTTACCGGGGTAACAAAAATTCCTCAGGTTTTTAAGTTTTCTCAGCAAATAATCCCATCATCATCTGAAAACCAAATATCGGACATACAAGGCCAATTGGAACAATCCTTAGGAAAGGTTATAGGCGAACAGATTAAAGGAATTTTACCGCAAGATGTTTTGCCAACTCTTCTTAATTTAATCAGTTGGTCAATATTTATTGGATTAGCTATCTTAGCTGGCACTCAAATAGCCAATTTAGGTATAAAGTTAATAAAATAATTATGTTTTTAATATCAATAGAAAAAAATATACTTTACCAATGGATTACTTGGCGTTTTTTTGAAGTGCCTAAAAAAATTATAGATGCTTGGGAAAATATTTTTAGATTCTATATGCATTATTTTTCAATCCCTCTACTGATTAAAACTCTTTTTGCCCCCTGGAGGCAAAATTATTGGTCTTACGAAAAAAATTTTGATATAGTCAAATATTTTGATGTCTTAGTATCCAACCTTGCCTCTAGGATAATCGGATTTATATTAAGAATAGGATTAATAATAATCGGATTATTTGTCGGACTCTCAGTTTCAGCTTTAGGGATAATAGCTCTTTTTCTTTGGCTTATTTTACCTTATATTTTGATTATAATTCTTTGTTTCGGGATTTTAATTCTATTTTGATTCTATAATTTTATGTTAAATTTTGATTTGAAAAAAGTTTTTATTTCTCAAGCGATTAAATTGGATAGCTTTATTGCTTTCCGATATATGAAATTGTTTAAAAAATATTTCAAAATTCTTTTTCTACTTATTTTTTGTTTGTTTTTCTACGGATTTGTATTAAATAATTTTTCTCAAACAATTAACAGAGAGTTATTGGGATCATTAATAATTTCTTTCAGTTTAAGTGTCTTTTTTTGGCTTAAGGAATTTTTCCTTGAAACTAAATTAAAGGTAAATACTAAAAATAAATTCGTGATTGATCAAGTGTTAGCTCAACCAGAAAAGTATAACTCGGCTGAACTTTTAAATTTTGACACAGCTCAGATAATTTATCGCGCAGAAAAATTAGCTAAAAAGAATAAAATTAAAAAACCGAATTCTTCAATTATTCTTTTTTGTCTGTTAAAAAATAATCCTGAATTTAATTTTATTTTATCTAGAATTATTTTAAGTAA
>JAHJCL010000025.1 GCA_018813025.1 Patescibacteria group bacterium | reverse complement strand
GTTTTACCTGAACCAACATCGCCTTCCAATAATCTGTTCATTGGCCGATGTTTTTCCAAATCTTTTAAAATCCGCCAGGCTGATTTTTTTTGAGCGTTGGTCAGTTGATAAGGTAAAGATTTAACAAAATTTTGTACAGCTTTTATATTAATAGGAATAGTAATCGCTTTTTCCAGATTTAACGCCAATCTTTCTTTTAAAATTATCAAAGAGAGAATAAATAATTCTTCAAAACAAAATCTTTCTTGAGCTTTTTTAGCCAGTTTTTTTGAATCAGGGAAGTGTATTTGTTTTAATCCGTCTTTTAAGTTTAATAACTCGTACTTTTTTTTAATGTTTTCCGGTAACGGATCTATAATTTTATTTTCCAGTGCAGTTAAAATTGGTTTCAAGATAAATCTTAACCATCTTGAAGACAGTCCTTCAGTTTCGGGATAGACTGGCACCAATCTGGCAGTGTGGATTAAATTTGATTTCTGAATTTTATTTTTCGATATTTTTTCATGGATCGGACTGGATAAGTATAGCCCATTTGGACCCTGGCTTATTTTTCCAGCTAAAATCACCATATCGCCTTTTTGTAAAATGTTTATTAAGAATGGCTGGTTAAACCAAACCACTCCAATAGAGCCGGTTTGATCTTGTATTAAAGCATTGGTAAGAAACATTTTTCTTTTCCAAGTTCTTTGGATTTCAATATTAATAATTTTTCCTTCAACACAGACATTTTGGCCAATTTTAGCATCAGCTATATTGGTCAGATTAGAAAAATCGTCATAACGAAAAGGAAAATGCCAAAGAAGATCGCGTATGGTAGCGATGCCCATTTTTTTTAATTTCTTTTGATAATTCAATCCAACCCGAGGAATTTTTGTAATAGGGGTATTTAGATCCATGTGCCCTCGAGAGGATTCGAACCTCTATCGGAAGGTCCGCAACCTTCTGTTCTATCCATTAGACTACGAGGGCAGGATAAATTTAAATTAGCATAAAGATTGTATTAATAATATAATAAGAGTTATTGTTAAACCAACAAGGATATTTATTAATTTAACAAAAATATTTTTAATATACTTTTCTAGTTGACATTGGAATGATATAATATTAGCAATGAAAGTAGATTTTGATTTTACTAAAATATTTGATTTTGTCGCCAAAACAAAAGAAGAACTGGCCAGCTTTTTGTCATTTCGAATAACATCCAAAAAATGTTTGGGTATAGATATTGGAACTTCGTCAATAAGAATAATAGAGTTATCTCGTCAAGGAGAAAGAAAAAAATTGGAAAATTATGGTGAAATGCAGGCTAGTTGCATTTATAAAGATTCGTTTCGGACTTTTGATAAAAACACCCTTTTGTTTTCTAACCAGAATGTTGCCAAAGCTATTAAAGCAATTATAGAAGAATCCAAGATGACGAGCCACAAGGCCATTTTTTCAATACCTGATTTTTCCAGCTTTTTTACTAATTTTGAATTGCCGGTTATGACCGAAGAAGAACTGCCACAGGCAATTAAATACGAAGCTAAGCGTCACATCCCTCTTCCTTTGGCAGAGGTGACCCTGGATTGGCAGGTTATAAACAATCAATCAGTTGGTGGGAACCAAACTTCTAAAATTCTTCTAGTGGCTGTACCTAATGAAATTATTAATCAATACAGAAACATTGCCCAAATGGCTGGTTTAGAACTTTTCGCCTTAGAAGCAGAAGTCTTCGGACTTTTACGCTCCTTGATTCAAACGACTAAAGATACAATAGCTTTAGTCGATATTGGCGCTCAGACATCAACTTGTAGTATTATTGATAAAGGCGTTCTTAAAAATTCTCACAGCTTTGATCTTTCCGGTAATGAATTAACTGATATTATATCTAAGAGCTTATCAGTTGATTATGAAACTGCTGATAGGCTGAAAGAAAAAAACGGACTTTTATTTGACCAACCAGTGGGATTGCACCAAGAAAAACAGATTCGAGATATTTTACTCCCTTTTATTGATGCCATTTTAAAAGAAATAGACAAGATTTGTAAAGATTTTTATAAAGTTGAAAAAAGATCAGTTAAAAAGATAGTTTTGGCCGGGGCTTCAGCGCTTTTGCCCGGATTAGAAGAGTATTGTCGGAATTATTTTAAAGGAGAAGTAGAAATCGTTGATCCTTTTTACAATATTTTTTATCCGCCAGTTTTAGAAAAAAAGATGAAAAAAATGGGTCCTGCTTATGCTATTGCGGTCGGCATGGCCCTCAGGGGATTAGATTAATATGTTATTGAAAAACAATGGTTGAAATTATTCCAAAACCAATTAAAAAAATGCCGTCTTGGGAAAGAATACTGATGTATTTTACCTTCGGTCTTTTGTTTGTTTCTATCGGTTCATTTTTTCTTCTTAATTATTTTGTAAATCAGTCAAAAAAAGAACTTCAGAAATCAGAAGAGGTTTTGAATCAAATAAAAACTGAAAAAGAGATTGCTTTAGAAAAAGAGGTTTTTGACTATCAGGTCAAAATTAAGGATTTTTCTCTGATACTGACTGAGCATTTTTATTCTTCTAAATTCTTTGGTTTTTTTGAAAAGCTTTGCCATCCTCAGGTTTGGTTTTCTCAAATGAATTTTAATGTTAATGATTATAATTTAAGTTTGAGCGGAGAAACAACCGATTTTTTAACTTTAGAGCAGCAACTGAGAATTTTCAGAAAAGAGCCGCTGATTAAAAGTATTGTTTTATCTGATCTTTCAGTTGGCGGAGAAGGACTAGTTGATTTCAGTTTAGATATTATTCTTGATCAAAACATAATAAAATGAGCCGTTTTCTTATTATTACAATTTGTTTATTATTAACCCTGGTGATTGGTTTTTTTGCCATCTACCCCAAATATCAAGAAATAACTCTTTTAAGAAATCAGATTTATAATAAGAGCGAAGAATTTAAATTTAGAGAAGAATATCTAAAGGAATTATCTAAAGCCTCAGCCGAGCTTAAAAATTATGATGAGCAATTAAAAATTATTGATGCCACTCTGCCATCAGAAGCATCTTTACCTCTCTTATTTGATTTTTTTCAGAAAGCCGGTTCGCAAAGCGGTATGATTTTAAAGAATATCAGCGCTACTAAAGGGTCTTCTCCCGATAATCCTAAGAAAGTTACTATCTCTTTAGAAGCAAGCGGAACTTATTCCTCTTTTAAAGATTTTATTGTTATTTTGGAGAATTCGGCCCGGTTGATTAATGTTAATTCGGTTTCGTTCGGAAAATTTAACGAAGAAGAACAATTAATAATCTTTAATTTTAATTTAACAGCTAGCGCTTTCTATTATGAACAATAACAAAAAATAATGGCCATTACTTTTTTAGAAAAACGCAAAAAACAACAATATATGATACCGTTTTTAATTTTGGTTCTTTTGCTCACTTTCTCTGTTATTTGGTACGGAATTTTAAGGCCGCAACAGCCAAGCGCAATTAATATGTCTTCAATGGAAGAAGGGTTACCAAGTGTTCTAGGAAAAGTTGAGATTGATTTTAATTTTCTGAAAAATTTTACTTCAAGTAAATTTCAACTACTTGAAACAATCCCCACCTTTGAGAAAGAAGCTGGCCGAGAAAATCCATTTATTCCTTTTTAATAATTATAAATTAGTAATTAGAAAT
>JAHJCL010000024.1 GCA_018813025.1 Patescibacteria group bacterium | reverse complement strand
TCCTCCCGACTCTTTCTCTTAAAAGAGTCGGGCTCTCGGACTTATTTACTTTTGTTGGTCTTTGAGAGCGGCCTTTTCTTCTTTAACTGCTGCTAATTCTTCCTCAAGCATTTTTTCTTCGTCTTCTAAGGCAGCGAGTTCATTCTTAGGAGAAATAAATCTCCTGAAACCACCACCTCGGCAACCCCACATTTGTCTTAATCCTCCGCCGCAAGGCCCAAATCCTCTACCAGTTCTTGCACCTTGTCCGTTCGGACCGGTTCCATCTAATCTTGGCATAATTTTTGTAATTATTAATTTTATAATTGGGGAACGACCTTTTATTGCTGTCCCTATTATGAATATACACCCATAACAATATCTTGTCAATAGCTGAATAAAAAATCGCCTAACTATATAGCGATTTTTTAATTATCATTTATTCGGTGGTGATTTGGTCAAACTCTTCTTCGTCTTTCTCAGCTTCTTCTTTAGTAGAATGAATAATACCATCTTTATGATGAGCTGGTGAATAAATGGTATATAGTTTTAACTCTTCTATATCAGAAATATTAATAATATTGTGTTGAGCACCGGCTGGAACAACGACAGCCGAGCCATCACTGACTTCGTATTCATTACCGTCAATAACGCATTTCCCTTGACCTTTCTCAAAACGGAAAAATTGATCATTTTCTTCATGAACTTCCATACCAATCTCCTCTTTTGGAGCAAGAGACATTAATACTAATTGACTGTGTTTCCCCGTATAAAGCACTTTACGAAAATTATTATTTTCTAAAGTGTCTTTTTCTATGTTTGTTTTATATCCTTTCATAATTTTTGACCTTAGGGAGAAAATTATCCCTAGAGGCATATTTTTAAAATTTTAATTTAACGACCATTTCTAAGTATACTCTTATTATATCAAAAAATCTCTTAATTTCTTTTTTTAAATTATGTTAAATTGTTCCTTCAGTTTCATTATTCTGTCGTATGACTCATTGATTTTTTCCATAGAAATTTTTCCGTCTTTAATTGCTTCATAGATAATATTTATGGTCTTATAGGGCAATTGTTCATCGTAAACTGAAGTGCTGTTGTTAGAAATTATGAGAATATCACAACCTGCATTTATTGCTCTTATAATCGATTCATCAAATCCATAATTACTGGCAATGGCATTCATCTGCATGTCATCAGATACAATAACTCCTTCAAACCCTATTTTTTCCCGTAAAATATTTTGGAGAAAATTAAGAGAAAGAGTCGCCGGATAATCTTTGTCTATATCTGTATTTATTATATGTGCGGTCATTACAACATCTAAAACTCCTTCTTTTTGGAGTTCCTCGTAAGGAATCAACTCTTCGCTTTTATAAGTCTTCGTTACGTCAACCAATCCTAAATGGCTATCGTTTTCTGAACTACCGTGACCGGGAAAATGTTTAGCAACGCTGATTATACCATTCTCTCTTTGTTCTTTAATAAAAGCTTTCGCTTGTTCAACGACATTTTCATAATCAGCTGAAAAAGAACGTTCTAAACCGCCAATGACAGGATTATTAGGATTAATATCAACATCTACCACGGGAGCAAAATTCATATTAAATCCTAATTCTTTCAATTCTAAGGAAAGTTTTTTTGCTTCATCGATAGTAGTACTTATCCCTACTCCGACTCCCATTTCCTTAGCTGACATTATCGGAATAAAACCATATTTTGGTTTTAAACGATTAACAATACCTCCTTCTGCATCTACGGAAATAAACAATGGGGTTGTCGAGTAATTTTTTAAATCAGAAATTAACTTTTCTGTTTGTCCCGGATTAATAATATTTCTAGGATAACTTTTGGAAGGAACATCGTAATCAAATAAAATTACACCTCCTATTTTTAATTCTTTAATAATATTGGCTATATAAGAATCTTCTGGAGCATCAATTCCTCGGAATCCTATAATAACCATTTGTCCAATTTTATTTTTTAGATTATTGTTCAAAACAATATTATCTATATGGAGATCTTTTGGAGTATTAATTCCCCTGAATCCAACAATAAATACTTGTCCGATTATAAGTCCCGCGATAATAAGTAAATAGTATTTTTTGATAAATTGAAAAAATCTTTGTATCATTTTTTACAATTATAGTATTTCTTCTAATAATTCCTTTACCCCGATCTTCTTTTTTGCTGAAAAAGGAATAATCCGATGAACTCCGATAAAATCTTTAATTTTTTTAAATTGCTCTTCGTATTTTGTCTTTTTTATCTTATCTATCTTATTTACTACAACAATAATATCTTTCTTATAATCCTCTAAACTTCGGAGTATGTCTAAATCGTCTTTAGTAGGACCAACAACAGCATCGATTATTAAGACCACTTTTTTTTGTTCATAATCAGAAACAAAAAAATACCAATTTAGCATAGCCCTAAGGCTATTCTTTAATTTATTTGGAACCTTAGCATAACCATAGCCCGGCAAATCAACAAAATACAAAGATTTATTAATTAAAAATAAGTTTATCTCTTGAGTACGTCCTGGGGAAGAACTGGTCTTAGCTAAATTATTCTTATTAACTAAAGAATTTATAACGCTAGACTTCCCTACGTTCGAACGACCGATAAAAGCGACCTGGGGAATACCATTATCAAATATATCATCACTACCAAGTACGCCTTTTATAAATTTAGCTGATTTTATTTTCATAAAACAAGGTTCTTGAGCGAAGCGAAAGATTCTTAATTTATTTTCATTAAAGTCTATTAACGTTACTTAACCGCAGTCAAACTATTTTTTTGTCTTTTTTTACCTTTTTTTCTTTTTGACTACTACTTTCTTTTCCTCTTTTACTGGGATAACGGGAGTTAAAATTTTTATAATGCTATCAAGCTTAGTATTCAACATTTCAAACTGCTCTTTGTATTGATTAACAGCCCTATCTTTGTTGTCTTGAAATCTCGGTTTTTCATAACCCCTTCTTTCAGAGTTGTTAGAAGTTGAACTTCCTCTATGACTTGTGAAACATTGACTACAATAAACAGGCTTATCACCAGTCGGTCTAAAAGGAACCTCACACTTCTTACCGCAATCACTACAAATTGCCTCATGCATTTGAGGCCTTTCTCTGTCTCTATTACCAAATTGCCTTTTTCCATAACCTCCTCCCTTAAAATCTCCTCTATATGTATTGCCAAAGTTTTTCATAATTTTGAGCCTCTGCGAAAAATTATCCCCAGAGGTATAAATTTATATTTTACTTATTATTTTTTTTGTTTTTATCGCTTAATAATTTCGTAGAATAAACAGAAACTATTACTACTATAAAAGTGATTAAAAAAGCGTATAAAAATTTAAGTAAAACTGTGTTTTTATTAAGAGGGAAAAAATATTCTATAAGACTCTTTATGGCGTCATTCCAAGCTAAAGCTGCTACGAACCCAAAAGCGGTTAAAATATAACCGAATGTTTTTTGCTGGATCTCTTTTCTTATCTTATCTCCTCCATTTTTAATTTTATCTTTAATGTCTGTCATTAATTGACGCTAAAAAATAAATAAAGATTAAAATCTATTTCTATTATATCAAAAAAACTCTTTAATGTTAATTTAAATAAAAAAAGCCCATCGGAGTTAAGTCCTAATGGGTAATTTATTTGGTTTTTTAGATTTTAGTGCTCAATCAATCCTTCCTCTATTTTAGTCCCTCTGTGCATTCCCCCTTTTGAAAGATACATTAAGATTTCATCTCCCGGTTTTAAAGATAAAACTGATTTAGGTTCTCCGTTGGAAAGAGTTAGACAAACCGTCTCAGCTTCCTGTAAGAGGATTTTGTGGCCTAATTCCGTAATTATCAAAGATAGAGGTCTATGCTCAATTTTATTTCTTTCAACAAGAACTCTTCGGGCGTTTCCATTTCTGTCTACAATGAGAACCTTCAGTCCGCATTCTAATTCTATAAGATACTTTGTTTTTATCTCGCCATCTTTGCAGTCTATTATGACGTAACCAGAGATTGCACCAGCATTGACTCTAAACACTCTAGAGGGTGTAAATTTGCCCTTTTTGACCTCGGAGTGAACTAAGAAATATGCATTAGACGCAGAGCCAACTAGCATTCCCTCACCTATTTTCATTATATCCGTTGTATCTATACATGACCTCCAACCTGACCCTATAGATTTAATGGATTTTATTTTTACCGGCTTTAGCTCAAAGTTTATTAAGGCAAAGTAATCTTTGAAAGCACTAATCAATTTTGAATCTTTGACAACAATATTTAATCCTATGTCTAAGGCTTTTGTAGCTGAAAGCATTTCCTCAAAGGAATTTGCAAAAGCATAAAGCTCTGTTTTAAGTCTTTGTGTTTCTGCTACTATATTCTCCAAAGCAATTATCGGAGCAAGAGAATAACCTTTACCTGAGATAATAATAGTTTTTGCCCCCGCTTTTGCAGCGTCAATGGCAAGTTTTTCATCAGTTGCAGTTTCTACTTCTATCCAAGGAATAACTTCTTTGTTTCCTTTTAAGGTCTCTAGAATTTTCTCTCTTATAGTTGGTTTTCCATCTTTAGTTCTGTTCTTGAAAATCAGGTTGTCAGCTTCGGGGAAATCAACTTTTTTTTCAATTAATAGCCATACTTTTTTTATTTTAATCATTCTTTCCGCCTTCTTTGTAAAGATCTGTTCGTGCTTAAAATTTACCATTTTTCTTAAAACTGTCAATTAAAAACCCTTTAATGTTAATTTAAATAAAAAAAGTGCCTCAAGTAATTATGACTTGAGGTCTGGGGTGTTTTATTGGCAAAATTTTTGTAAAGGGCTATCTTTCTTTAAGCGAGCCCATACAAAATCCCAACGCGCCACCTAAGGTAAGGCATACTATTGAGGTTATGGTTATTATAGGACCTAGTGTTGCAAAAACCATATTTGGATCAGTTTTAGTTAGATACATTAGAAAGCCACCTATAACGATGCAGACTATTGTCAGATATAGCATCGGATTCCTTTTAATTGCCCAGAGAAATCCGAGAAAAAGACCAATAACCAATATTGGAATGACCTCTAGTGGCAACATAAATGTCTCTATCATTTTCTACCTACCTCCTATTTTTTCTGCTCATATTATATTCTAATAAATGTTATTTGTCAAGAGAGTTAAAATAAAAAAGCCTTAGTTTCAAAAAACTAAGGTCTTTACTGAAGAAATAGGTCAGTATTTAAATTATTGGTTTCCAACAATTAATAAAGTAATGGTTGCTTCAACGTTGGGTATTCTTCTAATACAATCCGTAACGAGCTTTCCGAGTTTTTGATTATCATCAGTTTCTACTTCAGCAATAATATCGTAAACTCCATAATATATGTAAGCCTTTTTTACCCCTCCTATTTCTTTAACTTTTTTAAGAACTTCTTTTTCTTCTCCCATTTTGGTATTTATGAGTACGAGAGCTTTCGTCATTTATAATTCACCTCCAATTGTCTAAGAACTATAAAGATAAAATAGCAGAAATTTTAATTTCAATCAAGTGGGTGAAAAACCCGAGAAAAACTCTCGGGTAATAATTCCACAACTTAATTGCTTACCTAAATACATTATCCAACTTTTATACTCTTTAAATGTTTTTTTACCCTTTCCAATCCTTCTTTAATTTTATCGATATCTAAAGCATAAGAGAATCTAACCCGATCCTTAACACCAAACCATTCTCCGGGATAAGTAATAACCTTATATTTCTTAAACATGTTCCAGACAAAATCCTCAGAATTTTTAATTTTTGGTAGAACGTAAAAAGCTCCCTCCGGCTTCCATAAATCCAAACCCATATCTGATAAACCATTATAAATAAAATCTCTTCTTTCTTCCCATATTTTCAATTGTTTATCAATAAAACTTCTAGGTGTTTTAGTGGCCTCATAAGCCATTTCTTGGGCCAATATATTGGTATTCATTGAAGTATGCGCTTTCATGTCTGTAATTTTATTTATTAATTCTCGATCTAGCGACCACAAATAACCTATTCTTAAGCCACACATATCATATGTTTTCGAAAATGAGTCTACTGTTATAACATGAGGTCCTTTTATAAAATAATTCTCTCTGACATAAATTAAATCCTTATAAACTTCGTCTGATAATACGTATATGCCTAAATCGCTTGTTAATTTTTCTATCTTTTTTAGCGTATCTATGGATTCGACTCTGCCGGTAGGATTTGAAGGTGAATTAATTATTACAGCTTTGCAGTCTTTTATTTTCTTTTTGAAATCATCAAAATTAATTCTACCTTTTATTGAATCTGTATATACTGGTTCCATTCCGGCGAACTTCACAAGATAAGGGTAAGTATAGTAATACGGTCGAGACAGTAAAACTTTATTTTTGGCTTTTCCCCCTATTTTCGAGATTACTCTTAATGTCAAATCTAAAGCTTCGGACGCTCCATTGGTAACCACAAAATTATCAGAAGTTGACTTGGGATACTTTTCAGCCAATGCTTCTCTTAAATTGAGATTGCCTTGTATTAGTCCGTACTTAAAATTTTTAAATCGAGAAAATGCTTTAAATACCCTTTTTGGTGGAGGTAAATCGGGCTGTCCGGAACCAAATGAAATTATATCTTTTCCAGACATTCCAATAAACATAGATGATGATAGTTTTGGAGTTGGCATATTATTTAACTATATCAAAAAACCGCCTGATCAGCGATCTTTTGACTCATCTAAATTAATTATTTAATCATTAATCTTAATCTTTGATATATTCTACCAAAAACCCGAGAAAAACTATTCATCCTTATGCTTTAAAAACAAGACAATAGTTATTAATGGAGTGAAGAAAAGCACCGCTATATAAAGTAAATCTGATACTTTTCCTATTAGACTCGTTTCGTTTGCAGTTAAAAAGAAAACAATGCCTGGAGTAGTAAAAAATTGCGTAATAAATAGACCAAGCACAATAATATTTAACAAGATTGCTAATTTTCTTAACATGGATTTATTTTATATTTATAATGTGTTATCTTTCTTTTATTATTTTACCAAAAAACCGTCCTTTTGGCGATTTTTGTTTGGTCTTATGTGTGGATTATGTTAGAACCTTTTTTATATTAAATTAAATAAAAAAGCAGCTTAAAGCTGCCTATAAAAATGAGGGGGTTGAGAGTTAGGAGTTCTTAATAATTTTAGGATTATCACCTGCTTCTTTCATATTTGTAAAACAACCAGCTGTCAATTCTTTTTTAGAAATAGCTGCTGAATCCTCGTCAGAACTAACAGGAATATGAGTAATCTCTTCTTTTTCCAATCCATTCACCTCTTTTTGTACTATTTTGAATATATGTCTCAATTAAAACTTTGTCAATTAAAACCCGGGATAAACTCTCGGGCTACAATTCCACAACTCAGCTCCGCATCGCGAACAACGTTAGAACCATTATCCAACGACATAATGAATATATTTACATACCGAACTTAGTGTCACAGGTTATTTAAGATTTATTTTCTCTTATTTTACTCTACTTTGTTAATGGTAGATTAGAAATTAATTTAACCAATTCCGGATACTGCACCATTAATTTATACTTCAGAAGTTTGATAAGTATCAGCAGGTCCACTGCTTCGGATTTAATACTTTCCGGTCCGACAAAAATTTCTTTTGTCTCCTGCACCAAATTCTTTGCGTAATTATAAAGCATCTCATATTCGGCCTTATTTTTTACGTAATCAATAATTTTCTTGAACTCGCCTTTATCAAGCCAGATACCGTAACAGACACCGCAAACATCAATTTTAATCGGCGTATCACCGTAATTAAGTTTGTAGAGAGGTATTTCGTCAGTCGGACAATATTCTATCTCTTTTTTGGCTTTAAATTTTCCCTTATCTTTCCAGAGTTTAAAGTGAAACCAGTTAATGCTTTTATCCTTGATCTCAACATCCACCCATCTGGCTTCCGGCGCTTTTTTATCTTTGACCAAACGCAATTCATCTTTTTCAAACCAAAGTCCGCCGCATTTAGAGCAACGATCAATTTCGACATCGCCGATTTTTATTTTCTCCGATAACTCTTTTTTGCATTTTGGACACTTCATAATTTTATTATAACACAACTCTAAATATCTTTAAATATCTTAAGGGGGATCGGATGTTAGACATCCGATATCTAACATCCAATCACTAAAATTTCCTTCTCTAAATAATTAGAATTGTATTTTTTTAAGTTAATAATATGAAAATAACAAATTGACCTTTCTATTGTTATACCAAAAAAAAAATAACTAAAATCTTATTCTTGTGGATTTTGACGAACTCACATAATTAATTCTTAGTGGATGATAGAAAATTTAATCGCGAAAATGAACCCGGCTCGGTCTCTCGAACCGAACACTAGCCTGCTCCCCTAGCTGGACGATGTTAGTCGCTCAAATTAAATTTGAGCGAGCCTCGCCCAAAAAGGTCTGGGCGGGAACCTGTTTCGTATTAAATTAAAAAAAAGAGAGTCAAAATTATGACTCACTGTTCTATTTTAAAATTTGGTTGTTTTTTTAGTGTCCTATTAAGGTCTCATTCTCCAAAGTCTTCGCTTATTACCTCTAAGTTATCAATCTCTAAACTGCCATCTTCTTTAATCTTCTTAACTTCATAATCTATACCACAACTAGGGCAGTTTATGATTTCTCCAATCATCGGTTCTTCGGGAATATTGAGATCTGTTCCACACTCAAGACATTTTACCATTTATTTTTTACCTCCTTTTAAAGTACATTTATCTCTGTAGAGAGATTATCATCTGTGAAAATTTATGTCAAAATAAAACCCGAGAAAAACTCTCGAGTAATAGCCACAACTTAATTCCTTTAATTAACTTTAATTTAAGCCTGAATTCCACACGTCAGCTCCCCTAGGTAAACGATGTTAGAACCTGTTTTAAGTGAAGGGTCTTTTATATTCTCATTTCGAGGCGGTAATATTCGTGATTATTATATATCCCTGGTTTTTCAAGTAAAGAAAATCCTTGTTTTAAATAAAAATCTATGGTTTTGTATTCGTGGAAAGAATAGACACGTAAAATACTAAACCCTTTCTCCTTCGTAAATTCTTTGGCGAATCCGATAAGTTGCGAACCAACACCCTCCGATTGGTGATCGTCAGTTGCTGACAATGTCTCAATATGTATTTTTTTCTTCCGTTGGCGAAAACTAATGATTCCAACAATCTTTTCCTCTGTTTCCGCTAAAAAATATTCCCCATTTTTAATTTGCCTATCTATGAATTCATCGGTATTCCAAACAAAATTAGGAATATCGAGATATAACAAATTAGTAATTTCCAAAATATCTTTTTTATCCTTTGGTTCGGCTTTTCTTATGGTCATAAAGTTTGTGATAATTTTACTATTTCAATTCTACCAAAAAACCGCCTGATTGGCGATTTTTTATTTAAAAAAATTAGCTCCCCTGGCTGGACGCTTTGCCCGTCCGAAGCTTTAGCGAAGGAAGGCTTTGCCCATCCGTAATCTTGATGAAGGAAGGATATTAGCCACTCAAATTAAATTTGAGCGAGCCTCGCCCAAAAAGGTCTGGGCGGGAACCTGTTTGGAGTTGTTTTAACTTCTTAACTATTATTCTGTTCCCATTAAAATTTTGCCACATTTGGATTCAAAGGCTTCGGCTATGTTTATTATATCGTCTATCTTTGGCTCAACGGCGACTAATTCTTCTCCGTTTTTAAGTTTCGCCCCCACCGTTCTATCGTGTGTCTGCCAAACACTTTCAACTTCGCAATTAGTAATCGCTTGTTTAATCAATTCCCACGAAGAAATATTGGCAAAAGCAATGCTTTCAATTCTTTTGATGATATTTTTTCTATTAAAATCAAAAATGTGCTGCCAAATATCTTCGGGGAATATTCTTCTGATATCTTCGGCGTAATGCGAGCCATCGCCTGGCACTTCGTAAGAAAACTTACTCAAATCGTAAAAAGACAACTCGTTTGGGTAATCTATTTTTACTGGAACAGATGCTCCGCTTAATATTTTCAGTTTTCCGTCTTGAATAATATATTCCTTGCAAGAAGCCCAAACATACAAAGGAAATAGCTCATTTTCTGGCTTGAGATTTTCAACTGCGCAAAAATTATGGCTATTGTCTCTTGTTTTCCAACTAAAATGCTTCTGAGTTAAAAGATAATTTATTATAGCTTTCTCAATCTGATTATTACCGAAATTAGAAGATAACTCGTTATTGCCCAAAGAACACTCCGCAAACTCACAATCAGGCCCAGTACGGCCGACATACGAACCGTCGGGACAAAGCTTAGCGTCCTGGGTGCAGGCAATTGGCTCTTCGCCGCCAATCAAAAACCTCAAACCAAACCAAGCTCCAGTTAAAACAACCAATAAAACAATGAAAAAAATAAATGTCTTCTTCATAATTTCATTCTACCAAAAAACCGCCTTTATGGCGATTTTCTGAAGTAAACTCCGAGGGTTAAACGATATTAGAACCTGGTTTAGCTAATTTTTTTATTTTGTTAATTCAACCATTAAACTTTCTAAAGCAATTCCGCTATATTGTTCTTTACTAATTTTTTTATTTTCATATAAAATACGAATCTTAAATCCTGCATTTTTGATTTTATTTAAATAGTCATCCTTTAATAAAGCTCCAGCAACACAACCCGATAATAGATCTTTATCGTTTCTTTGAGCTTCTGAAAGTTCTTCCAACAAAACTATGTCTGAAAGATAGATTTTTCCTCCTGGCTTTAAAACTCGGTATGCCTCGCTAAAAGTTTTAGCTTTATCGGGAGTAAGGTTTATAACACAATTGGTAACTATCGTATCTATAGAATTATCGTCTAAGGGCAAATTTTCTATTTCTCCTAAAAGAAATTCTACATTTGTTATGTTTTGTTTTTGAGCATTCTCTTTTGCTTTTTCTATCATTTCTTCAGTCATATCCACACCAATAACCTTTCCCTTACTACCAACTTTTTTAGCAGCTAAAATAGCGTCTATTCCGGCTCCAGACCCTAAATCTAAAACTATATCTCCCTCTTTTATCTTTCCGAATACTAGTGGATTTCCACAACCAAGACCTAAATTTGCTGCTCCCACTATTCTCAATTCTTCTTCAGAATAGCCAATATTTTTTGAGATACTTTTTACATTACCACAACTACATCCACAAGATGAACCACCGTTGGCTATTTCCTTATATCTATCTTTAACAATTTTTTTAACTGTGTTGTTTTTTATATTTTTATTATAGCAAAAACCCGAGAAAAACTCTCGGGTAACAATTCCACAACTCAGCTCCGACGGGAAGACTCGAACCCGGCCCTAAAAAATGGTGCAACTCTATTTTTCTTGAGAAAATGGTGTATGAATCCGTTCATTGTGACAGTCATTATACCACAATAATAACGATTCACACATTAACATGTAATGATCCTAATTCAGACTCATTTTGCGTTAGAAATAGCCATTATTTCATACTCATCTTGTGTTTGTATTATACAAGACTGTAGTTGTCTAATTTTGACAACTTCTGTTATTAGAACTAAAATTAATGTATAACATAATGAAAATTCGGAAAATAAAATCCCGGAAAACCGGGTTTTTAAAAAATGAGTAATAGTAATAATAAGAACAATCACAAAAAAAGCATAGCAATGTTCAGTATTCATGCTGATCCTTTAGCCCCCCTGGGAAGTCAGCAAACAGGCGGGCAAAATTTTTACGTTAGATTGTTGGTTGAAGAATTAAGTAGAATTGGCTGGGAGGTTGATGTTTTCACCAGATTAGATGACCAACGAAAAAAACAAATTGTTCAAATTAATAAAAAATCGCGGGTGATTCGGCTCAAAGGCGGAAAAATCGGCTATATATCTAAAGAAGAATTAATTACCGTCCTGCCGGAAATTTACAATAATTTTCTTTCTTTTATAAATTTTCAAAATTCTTACAGCTTGTTCCACGGCCATTATTGGGATGGTGGGTTAATAGCATTAAAAGCCCACCTTCATTTTAATAAACCATTAGTTACGAATTTTCATTCTTTGGGAATAATTAGAATACAGACAAAAGAAAAATACCTGATGAATAAAAATAACTCTTCCTATCTCACTGAAAGATTAAATATTGAAAATGAGGTTGCAAAAAATTCTTCTGTGATTATTAGCTTGGCTAAAACTGAAAAAAAGGAACTTCAGCAATTTTACGGTTGTCCTGAAGAAAAATGTAAAGTTGTTCCAGGCGGAGTTGATTTAAAAAGATGGAGTCGCGTGGAAAGAAGTAAATCTCGAAAGATATTAAATTTAGACCAAAAAGGCTTTATTCTTCTTTATGTTGGACGACTGGAATGGAGAAAAGGGATAGGAACATTATTAAGCGCTGGCAATTTATTAAAAAATGAAATTCCTAATCTTAAAATTTTAATTGTTGGGGGAAAAATTTTCGGCAGACAAAAAAACTTAGACGATTATAAAGAATATAAACGACTCCTAAAAAAAGCAGAGCAAGAAAAAGTAGAAAATATCACAAAATTTGTAGGCAATATCCCTAATCGAAGATTGCATTTTTTTTGTTCAGCTTCTGATATTATGGTTATCCCCTCTTATTACGAACCGTTCGGCTTAGTAGCTTTGGAAGGAATGGCTTCTAAGATACCTGTTGTAGCTTCCAATGTCGGAGGGTTGATGAATATCATTAAAGACGCCAAAGATGGATTTTTATTTGAACCTCGCAATCCCTTAAGCTTAAAAGAAAAGGTCTTATTAATTTATAATTCTCAAGAATTGCGTCAAAAATTAATTCAAAACGCTTACGAAAAAGTTAAAAACTATTCGTGGAAATCAATGGTTAAAAAAATTGACGAAATTTATAAAGATTTAATAATAAAAAACAAAAATGAAAATAGCCCAAATAGCGCCATTTGAGGAACCCGTTCCGCCTAAAAAATACGGTGGGACAGAAAGGATTGTTTATCATCTTACTGAAGAGTTAATTAAAAAAGGTCATAAGGTTACCTTATTTGCCACTGGCGATTCAAAAACATCAGCCAAACTTCTGCCTATATTCCCACGAGCTTTACGTTCAATAAAAATTGGACAGAACCTTAAAGCAAGAGATGCTTATAAGCTTATTGGATTGGCAAAAGTAATAGAAATTCTTCTAAAAGAGAATTTTGACATTATTCATAACCATATTGGCTGGCGTTTTCTCCCTTTTATAAAAATCTTAAAGACAAAAGTGGTAACTACGCTCCACGGCCCCCTTAATATTGGCTATCAGAGATTCATTTATCAAGAATTCCCAAATTCTTACTATATTTCAATCAGCAAAAACCAAAGAGAGCCCTTGCCAAAATTAAATTTTGTCGGAAATGTTTATAATGGCATCAATATAACGTCATTTCCTTTTAAAGAAAAATCTGGAAACTATTTGGCTTTTTTGGGCAGAATGTCGCCAGAAAAAGGACCGTTGGAAGCAATAAAAATCGCCAAGAAAACGAAAATGAAGCTAGTTATGGCCGCTAAAATTGACATTGTTGATAAAGAGTATTTTTTAAAAAAAATTGAACCTTTAATAGACAACCGAATGATTAAATTTATCGGAGAAGTCGGGCATAAGAAAAAAGTTCAACTTTTACAAAACGCCAAAGTGCTTTTGGCCCCTATAAATTGGAGAGAACCGTTTGGTTTGTTTCTAATCGAGAGCATGGCTTGCGGAACGCCGGTTATCGCTTTTAAACGTGGTTCTGTTCCTGAAATAATAAAAGACAAAAAAACGGGATTTATTGTTAAAAATGTTGATGAGGCTGTAAAATCCCTAAAAAAAATTGATCAAATTAACCGAAGAGATTGTCGAAAATGGGTAGAAGAAAAGTTTACATCGGAAAAAATGGCAAATGACTATGAAAAAATATATAGTAAAGTGTTAAAATATAAATAATTAATAACCAATAAATATGAAAAAATTAAAAATTGCTCAAGTTGCCCCCCTTTGGTTTCCTATCCCGCCGGAAAAATATGGCGGCATAGAATGGATTGTTTACAATCTTGTTGAAGGATTAGTTAAAAAAGGACATAATGTCACTCTTTTTGCCAGCGGGGACTCAAAAGCTCCCAAGGGATGTAAATTCGTTCCTGTTTATCCAATATCTCTGAAAAAAGATGGTATTTCCTGGCAAGACCACGCTTACGAACTTTTAGCTCTCAATCAGGCCTTTAGGCGAGCTAAAGACTTTGACATTATTCATAGTCATATTGATTTGTGGGAAGTTTATTTTCCGTCTCTGGTTAAAACTGTTTGTCTCCATACAATTCATAATCCATTATATTCGTCGGCTAAAAAAGATTCCCGCCTTTTTATTTTTGAAAAATTCAAAAAAAATAATTATGTTGCCATTTCTAAAAGCCAAAAAAAACTTTCTCGGGTAAAATTAAATTTTGCAGGAGTTGTTTATAACGGCATCCGCATTAAAGAATTTGATTTTAATCCTGTTCCAAAGGACCATTTTATTTGGTCAGCGCGGATAAACAAACATAAGGGAATTGAAAACGCCATTGAAATAGCTGAAAAAACAGGAATAAAACTCCACTTAGCAGGTAGATTGGACGACGGTCAACAAGATTATTTTAAAGAAAAAATTAAACCCCGTCTAAACGAAAAAATTAAGTACATAGGAGAATACAGCCGAGAAGAAAAATCAAAATTTTTTGGGGAAGCAAGGGCTTTAATTTACCCCATTGAGTGGGAGGAGCCATTTGGTTTGAATATGGCCGAAGCCCAGGCCTGCGGAACCCCTGTCATAGCTTATAATAGGGGTTCTGTCCCAGAAGTGGTAAAAAATGGAAAAACCGGTTTTGTTGTCAATAATATAAAAGAAGCAATAAAAGCTGTAAAAAAAATTGATCAAATTGACCGAAGGAATTGTCGAAAATGGGTAGAAAAAAAATTTACTGAAGAAACAATGGTAAATGGTTATGAAAAATTATATTACAAACTTTTGAACAAAAAGAAATGAATATATTAATCCCAAACATTGAAGCTAAAATTGATAAAAAACTCAAATCTCTTCAACTCTCTCCTCAAATCACTCCTTATTCTTTTTTCAAAAAATATACGGAGAGCAAGCATAGATATTTTAGCCCCTGTAAAAATCAAGAGGGAAATTTGTTTGGATTTTACGCCCGATGCCACAATAATGAAGATGCTAAGAAAAAATTCATTCAAGAAATTAATTTTTTAAATTCAATTAAAAAAACTAAATTATCAATCAATAATTCAATCCCAAAAATTATCAAATGGAAAAAGGAAAACGATTTTGAATGGATGCTTAGGGAATATGTCGATGGCAAGGCCTTTGGCTCCAGCGCGAAATTAGCATTTCCAATACAAAGAAAAACAATAAATCAATTAGTATTATTAATTTCAGAAATTAAAAAAATAAAATTAAAACAATCTTCAAACTTGAAATTAAAAAAATTTACTTTTAAAAATTATCTGTCAAAATCTTTCTATGCTGACCTTACAAAAAAGAAAATTATCTCCTCTTCCTTGTCCAAAAAATCAATAAAAAATATTAATTCGGCAATGCCTCTGCTCGAAAAAGAAAACCGCTATGTTTCTCAAGGTGATTTGAATTTAGACAATATCATCATAGATGAAAAAAATAACCCTTGGTTAATTGACTGGGAATTAATCCACCTTAACAATTTTGCCTACGATATAGGATGCCTTTGGGCTCATCTTTGGGAAGCTAAAAAAGAATTTAGGCAAAAACTAATGTTAAAATACATAAAACATTTAAATAAAAATGAGCTTTTAAAGTTTAAGAAACTTTTACCAATAGTGGTTTCTTATTTATCTTTGGGAGAAATTTATATTAAACATTCCAAAGAGAAAAAAACAGAACTTGAAAAAAGAAAAATATTTTATATCCGACTCTTAACAAACTGCTTCAAAAACTTTGAAGAACTTATAAAAACATAAAAATATGGATGCAAAAAAAAGAAAACTAAAAATTGCAATGTTTTGCACAAATGAGTGGCCAACCCCTCCTCCTGAAAATACTTTTTACGCTCCCTTATGGATTGCTGATTATATTGCTGAAGGATTAGCTAAAAAGGGACATCAAGTTTATTATTTCGGCTCCAAAGAATCAAAATTAAAATATGCTAAGCTTTTTTCTTTTGGGATGCCAGCTTTAAAATATAACAAAGAATTGTCTTCTTTTTTGTCTCTTAATAGTGAAGTAACTGTTAATTTTTATGAACAAATGATGCTTTCTAAAATTTACCAAATGGATCAAAAAGAGCATTTTGATATTATTCATATTCATCCTTACCGTCGAGTTCTTCCTTTTGCTCCTTTAACCAAAACACCTACTGTAATTACTGTCCACGACCCAATACAAGGATTTCACAGATATATATTAAAGCAAACAAAGAAAATTAAAAATATTCATCTAATTAGCATAAGTAATTCCCAGCGAAAGCCGGAACCAAAATTAAAATATGCTGGTACTGTTTATAATGGAATCAATCTTGAAAAATTTCATTTTCAGGAAAAACCAAAGGATTTCTTTTTGGTGGCCGGACGCTTTGTTCCTGAAAAAGGCATTGATATAGCCATTAAAGTAGCAAGGAAAGCAAAAATAAAATTAAAAATCGCTGGGGGGCCAACACAAGGAAATTATTTTAAAGAAAAAATTAAGCCATACTTGAACAAAAATATAGAATATGTCGGAATGGTAAATTATTATCAAATGGAAAAGCTTTATCGCCAGGCAAAGGGAGTTTTATATCCTTTAAGATGGGAAGAGCCCTTTGGGTTAATATTAATAGAAGCAATGGCTTGTGGTACGCCTGTAATCGCTTTCAATAAGGGTTCAATCCCAGAAATCATAAAAGACGGGAAAACCGGTTTTATAGTTAAAAATACGAACGAAATGATAAAAGCAATAAAAAAAATTTACCGAATGCCAGAAACTGAATACAAAAAAATGCGACATAATTGCCGTAAATATGTTGAGAAAAATTTTAGTTTAGAAAAAATGACTGGTGAATACGAAAAAATATATTATAGAATTTTAAAAAAGTTATAATTTTTCTTTGTTTTTCTCATAATATTTATTTTTCTAAAAATCGCCTCGTTGACGATTTTTTGTTGCGACTCGATCGTTTGAACCGAGCACTAGCCTGCTCCCCTGGCTGGACGATGTTAGAACCTGTCTGTTAACTTAAAAGAGGAAGGAAAACCTTCCTCTTTTAAGTTATTATAAATAACAATATAACCTTACTGAGCAACAACGCATTCGTTTCCATCAAAACATTTGTCTTGTTCGCAGTTGCAAATTTTCACCTCATGACTATTTTCTATGGCACAACCGCAAGCACCGACTAAACAAGTGTCTGGGAAATCACTTATTGCTAGACAACACATAGCTGTCCCGACTGTTCCTCCAGAATCTATACATGCTTGTTCTTTAATACTTACTTCTGAAAGTGTAGTAAAGGTTCCTTCCTCGCTAATTTCATTATTATCCGCTTTATCAGTAGAACTTACTATAAAGTAATAAGTGGTATTAGAAGTCAAACTAGATAATGTAATTTCGTGATTTAGTACTGAATCAGTAGAACTTACTACCGGTGTTGTGTCTGTAACAACAAGTGGGGTTATCTTGTCGTACCAAACCCTGCTATCTGACTCTTCATTGGTAACCCAAGTAATTTTCGCTGAGGTTTCAGTAATGTTAGTTACTGTCACCCCTGAAACAACAGGGGGTGTAATGTCTTGTCCAAGTATTTCTTCGCCTAATTTTTTAGCAATACCAGGGGGAAGTTTCTGTCCGGGTAATGGCTTCAGGAGTTCGAGATCAACTTTTTTTCTAATTCCTGGAGCAATTAATAAACCGGGAGGCACCTTGCCAGATTTGCCCGCCCCCTCCGTAAGTAACTCGTTAATTTTAGCTACTGTTTTTGGGCCAACATTACCAACTTGCTCAAGGCCAGCTATTTTCTGAAATCTTTTTACCGCATTTTTTGTTAAATTACCGAAATATCCAGTCACCAATCCTTCAGGATAAATATCTGGATCTGTCGCCAATATCTCTTGCAACAACTTAACATCTTCACCAGTCATACCCTCCCGCAACTGCCTAAGTAATTTTAGGGTTTCTTTAATTTCTTCTGCTACCGCTTTTACCTCTCTTCTCGCCTGCTGTAATGATTCCATCTGCGTCATTAGTGCTTGTATTTGCGCCCGTAATTGTTCCACCTGTTGTTGTAGTTGCTGGATAAGCTCTTGTGCAGGGGGGGTTGTTTCTTCCGCTAAGGCAGATGTGTACGAAACACTAAATAAAATAATTATGCCCAACAGAATGCTAATAATTTTATTCATTTTATTATTTTTAAATTTAATAAATTA
>JAHJCL010000023.1 GCA_018813025.1 Patescibacteria group bacterium | reverse complement strand
TGAAATTAACAATTCTCCAGGAAAAATTAAAAGAGGGATTAAAAGTAGTTACTAGGGCTTCTTTTAAATCTTTATCTTTACCTATTTTAAATAATATTTTACTTCAAACAGAGAAGAATTTTATTAATTTATCAGCTACTGATTTAGAAATCGGTATAAGGTGGTGGTCTTTATCTAAAATTGAAAAAGAAGGTAAAATAGTAATTCCAACCCAAGTATTCTCTGGTTTTATTAATTCTCTTCCTAATAAAAAGGTTAATTTAGAAATTAATAAATTAGATCTCAATATAGATTGTGAAAACTATAAAACCAAACTTAAAGGATATAGCGCAGATGATTTTCCAATTATTCCCCAAATAACCGAAGGAGAAATAATTTCTATTGACAGCGATGTTTTTTGCCAAGGATTAAATCAGGTTGTCGGAATCGCTAGCCCATCTAATACCAGACCGGAAATTTCCGGCATTTATATGATTTTTGAGAATAACACCATTAAAATGGTGGCTACAGACAGTTTTCGTTTGGGAGAAAAAGTATTATCAATAGAAAAAGTAAATTTACGTCAGTCTTATTCTTTAATTCTTCCTCAAAAAGCAGCTAAAGAAATTATTAATATTTTTGGAGAAAAAAAAGAAGAATTAAAAATTTATTTAACCCCCAATCAAATTTTATTTGAAACATTAATGTCAGAGGTTTCCTCCCACCCACAAATCCATTTAATATCCAGATTAATAGAAGGAGAATATCCGAATTATCAGGAAATTATTCCAGATAAACATAAAGTTGATTTTATTGTTAATAAAGAAGAATTTTTAAACCAAATTAAAACAGCCAGTATTTTTAGCGGTAAAGTTAATGAAATTAAATTAAAAGTTGACCCTGAAAATCAAAAAGTGACTGTTCTTAGTAAGAGTCCTGATTTAGGTGAATATACTAGTTTCTTTTCAGCAAAAATAAAAGGAAAAGAAATTACCGCTTCTTTTAATTTCCGATTTTTATTGGAAGGGCTTTTAAATATTAAAAGTTCTCAAGTAATATTTGAGCTTAGCGGAGAGGAAGGCCCCGGTGTTTTAAGACCAACCGGAGATAAGAGTTATTTATATATTGTGATGCCCATTAAGGCAAGTTAACTTTCGGAAGATTAAATTGAGTTGGTGGATATTCTAAAAAAGTTTGTTCCATTAAATTGTGAAATATCACTCCCGCCAATACTACGCCCGGTCTTTTTAACATCGGACTATTGTCATTATTTCCAGCCCAAACTCCTATTACTATTGATGGCGTGTACCCAATCGCCCAAGCATCCTGATAGTTTTGGGTTGTACCTGTTTTAACGGCCACTTGGTAATTTTTAAAATAAAGAGGTGAATTAAAACCAAATGTTGCGGCTCTGGCATTGTTGTCTGATAAGACATCATTTATTTCTCTGGAAACTTGAATAGGCAATACCCTTTGGGGTATTTTTTTATTTTCTTCAATTATATTCCCATTAGAATCTTCTATTCTTAAAATGCCGGTAGGAGGCACTTTTAAGCCATCTGTAGCGAAAACGCCATAAGCGGATGTCATCTCCAGTAATTTTACTTCCCAGCCGCCTAAGACGATTGAGGGGCCGTAGGGAGGACTTAATGTAGTAATCCCCATATCTTGGGCAGTTTTAACAGAATTTTCTATTTCCGGTCCGGCGAAATCCAATAATACTTTTATTGAGCTGACGTTAATGGATTGGGCCAATGAATCTCTTAAAGTTATTTCCCCGTGAAATAATCCGTCATAATTTCCCGGAATATACTCTTTTCCACCCCAAATTCCGAAATTAGTCTTTTCGTCAATAACTTTCGTATCAGGAGTATATCCGTTTTTAAAAGCAGTGGCATAAACAAAAGGTTTAAAAGTGGAACCCGGCTGTCTTAGTCCTAAAGTAGCCACATTGAATTGAGGATCAAACTTACAAGTTTTTCCGGAGATGCAGTTCTTGGGATAAGGGTCGCCGAAATAATCAACTCCACCAACCATAGCTAAGACTTCGCCGTTATTGGGATCAATGGCTACTAAAGCTGCATTGTAGGCGTTCTGAGATCGGTTTATTTTAATTTCTTCGGCTATAAATGTTTCAGCTTTTTCTTGGAGATCCCAATCCAGAGTGGTGTATATTTTTAACCCCCTTGTTTCTAAGAATTCTTGTCCATACTTTTCATCAAGGTAGTTTTTAATATATTGGAGGGTGAAGTAAGGGGCTTTAATTGTTGTTGGTTTAGAAAAAACCAATACTTCTTCTTTGGCATTTTCATAATCAAGCGAATTAATATATTCTAAATCTTTCATTCTTCCTAGAACGTAATCTTTTCTAATCAGTAATTGTTCTTTGTTTTGGTAAGGAGATAAGTAGGTCGGCCCTTTTATTAAAGAAGCTAAGGTAGCTGCTTGGGCTATAGATAATTCAGAGGCTTTTTTGTTAAAAAAAGTTTGGCTGGCTGCTTCAGCCCCATAGGCATTTGAACCAAAAGGTATTTGATTGAGATACCATTCGAGAATTTGATTTTTAGAATAGCGGCGATTTAATTCTAAAGATAAAATTATTTCTCTAATTTTTCTTTGCACTGTTTTTTCTAAAGACAAGAAGCTTGACCTGATTAATTGTTGATTAATAGTTGACCCTCCATAAGTTAATTTTCCTATCCTTAAATCAGCTAAAAAAGATCTAATCATTCCCTTAATATCAATTCCTAGATGTTGATAAAAATCACTGTCTTCAGCAGCCATTACTGCTTGTTGTAAATATGGAGAAATTTGGTCCAATTCTACATAAGTTCTTTTTTCTTCTCCATAAATATTATAAAGGAGTACGGTCCCGGTCCGGTCATAAATCTTGGTAGATTGGATTAATTGTTTTTCAGTGAATTTTTCAGGTCTGGGTAAGTCTTTGGCATAATAAATAAAAACAACAGACAAAAAAAGAAAAGAAAATAAAAGAAAATAAAAACTTAACTTTAGTAAGTTTTTGATTTTAAAAAAATTAGTAAGATTGTGATACTTTTTTCTAGCCATAATTTTATTTATATGATAACATTTTAAAAATGGAAATTAAAATTGATTCTCAAAAAATAGAGGAAGCTTTAACAAGGGCTGTAGAGAATATTTATCCTTCAAAAAAGTCTTTGGAAGAAGTTTTAATGTCTGGGAAAAAACTCAGAATTTACCACGGCATTGATCCGACCGGCGATCTTCATATTGGACATGCTATAGCTTTAAAAAAGCTTCGTCAATTTCAGGATTTGGGGCACGAGATAGTCGTGCTAATCGGGGATTTCACTGCTACTATCGGTGATCCGACCGATAAATATGCGACAAGGAAACCGCTAACAGGAAAGCAGGTCTTAAATAATGCTAAAAATTATAAAAAACAAATCGGAAAGATTTTAGGTATTGAACAGGCGAACGTAAAATTTTTGTATAATGAAGAATGGACCAATAAATTAAATGCTAAAGACATACTTGAATTAGTTTCTAATTTTACTGTTGCCAGATTATTGGAAAGAGATATGTTTCAGGAGCGTATAAAAAGAGGAAGAGATATTCGCGTTCACGAGTTCCTATATCCAATATTTCAGGCTTACGACAGTGTTTCAATGGATGTTGATTTAGAAATAGGAGGGAACGATCAAACGTTTAATATGCTTGCCGGAAGAGATTTGTTAAAAAAGATGAAAAACAAAGAGAAGTTTGTTTTAACGCTTAAATTATTAGTTGATGGTAATGGAAAGAAGATGGGTAAGACTGAAGGGAATATGATTAATTTAGATGAGAAGCCACAAACTATCTATGGTAAAGTAATGACCTGGTCGGATTCTATGATACCTTCGGGGTTTGAACTTTTAACCAACGTACCGATGGATCAGATAAATAAACTTTCAAATAAAATTAAAAAAGGAGGAATTAATTCCAGGGATTTGAAAGCAAAATTGGCTAAGGAAATTGTCACTCTTTGTTATGATAAAAAAGTTGCAGATATAGCAGAGACTGAATTTAATGAAATCTTTAGAGATAAAGGATTGCCTTCTCAAATTCCGGAAATTAAGATTAGAGAAAAAGAAATTAATATTCTAGACCTCCTGATTAAAACCAAACTTTTTTTGTCTAAATCAGAGGCTAAAAGAATGGTTATTCAGGGAGGTGTGAAAATAGATGGCCAGCCAGAAAAAGATTGGAGAAAAAATATTCAAATTAAAAAAGGCCAGATTATTCAAGCCGGTAAAAGAAAATTCGCCAAAATAGGTTAAAAGAAAAACCCCGCTGTTAAGCGGGGTTTTAGGTTTAATATTCTCCTGATAATTCTTCTTCATCTTCATCATCTTCTTCTTCGGCTTCATCGCCTCCTAGTTCCTCTATATCGTCGTTTTCTTCTGAATCATCTAACTCTGAACCAAATTTAGTAGAGTCTGATTCAGTATCCAACTCTTCATCTTCTTGACTAACAAAGAGGTCGTTTATTTCTTCGTGAATCATTTTTTTAATTATTTTGTTTTTCTTTTGCCTCGACTTTTAATTGTAATAAATCCTAATTTTAATCAATATTTCTAATTCTACAGAGTATTATATTTTTTTAGGAAAGCTTGTCAAGGGCTTTGATGGTTTTGTTGTCTGTTTTTAAATGATAAGTCAATGCAATAGCTAAAGCGTCAATGGCGTCGTCTGATTTACTGGGCAAAGTTTTTGTCTTAAATATTTTTTTAACTTTCTTTTCCACCTCTTTTTTTTCAGCCCGACCGTAACCGGTAATAGTCATTTTAACTTGTAGCGGCGTGAATTGATAAACCGGCAATTTCTTTTTGGCAGCGGTAAATAAGATGATTCCCTGTGCTTGACTGACAGTAATAATAGTTTTTACGTTTCTAAAAAAGAAAATCCGTTCCATCACTAGGATTTCCGGATTATATTGGTTTATAATTTTTGCTAATTCTTTTTGGATAATTTGAAGTCTATAGGGTATTGATTGGGTTGGTTTAGTCTGAATGGTTCCGCAACAGATGCATTTAAAAGTCCTATTTTTTCCTTTAGTTTTTTTATCTTGAATAATTCCGTATCCGGTTGTAGCAGTACCGGGATCAATGCCTAGAATAATCATGTTAAGTTTGAATATATGTCTTGAACAGAATCATTTTCATCAAGTAACTCAAATAATTTTTCGCAAGCAGCTCTTTCTTTTTCCGGTAAATCAATTGATTTTTTAGCCACCCAGTCTAATGATGCGGATTCTATTATTATCTCTTTTTCAGATAAAATTCCTTTAATTTTTTCTAAATCGTCTATTTTAGTAATCACTACCAATGAGTTATCGTGCCAATTCATATCTTCGGCACCGGCTTCAATTACCATCAATTCCAATTCTTCTTCAGTTTTTCCTGTTTGACCGGCATTGGCTATTAACACTCCTTTTCTGTCAAAAAGCCACTTTACAGATCCTTCTCCGGCCAACTTACCATTAGTAAGGTTAAGTATTTTTTTAATCTCAGAGAAGGTCCTGTTTTTATTGTCGGTAATTGTTTCAATAATTATAGCTATTCCGCTTGGACCAAAAAGTTCAAGAGTTATTTCTTCCAACTTAATTCCTTCATCTAATTCGCCAGAGCCCTTTTTAATAGACCTGTCGATATTATCTTTAGGCATATTTAAAGATTTAGCTTTTTCAATGGCTAATCTTAATTTTGGGTTTTTATCCGGGTCTACTCCTCCTTCTTTAACGGCAATCGAAATTAATTTTGCCATTTTTGAGAAGATCTGACCTCTTTTAACGTCAGCTGCACCCTTTTGATGTTTAATTGTTGACCAATGACTGTGACCTGACATATTTCTATTCTATTTTATTTTCTTTTTTAAATCCAATTTCAAAATTAGAATACCAGCTAGAAAAGCAATTAGCAAGGCAAAGAAAAACAAATAATAATTTTTAAAAGTTGTTTCTTGCCCGCTAACTGACGCTAATTCTTGATTGGTTAAATCTATTGGTTTTGAAGGCGATTGTTGATTAAGTTCTATTTCGGTCGGTGTTGGTAATATATTTTCAGCTCCAGGAGTTAGGACAGATGTCCATAACCAATTATTATCTTTAGTGTTACTGTATGATTGTCCCAATGAAGCGTTTTTAAAAGAAACTTGTTCAACCATTACTCCATCAGGTTGGATGAGTTTTAAAGTATCTTCATCGTTATTAAGAGTTAT
This sequence comes from Patescibacteria group bacterium, assembly GCA_018813025.1. Lineage (GTDB taxonomy): Bacteria > Patescibacteriota > Minisyncoccia > Minisyncoccales > DG-74-3 > JAHJCL01. Next base: position 14,691 of record JAHJCL010000023.1, on the reverse strand, counting down.
TTTGGTAATTTGTCTATTAAGTACTAAAAATCCATTTGCTGTAATTTGATAATCCTCCGGAAAAGTAAAAGTATTAATTTGTCCGATAGAGTCTTCTATCTTCCATCCGGATAATGAAACAAGAAAGGGATTTTGATTATAAATCTCAATCCATTCTTCTTCGGCATCTGGTCCTTCCGGAGAAGGAAGGATTTCATTGAAAATAATACCAACAGGATAAGTTTTTTGAAGTTTTGGTTCTTGATTGTCAGATGTTGTATTCATGATGTCTATTTTTTGATCAACAGGATTTTCTTCTGTTATACTTGCACTGTTTTGAGTCATCGGAGTTCCACCCGGATTTTCGCTTGTTTGCCAATCAGTAGAGGTTTTCTCCATTGTTTGTTTTGTGGCGTTATCTCCGGCAATCCAACCACCGGAGCAATTTACTTCATCTATTAAATTTTCCAGATTATCAAAAAGTTGTAGATCAACTCCGTTATTATTTAAGGCGCCGGTGTAAATCATATTAGCTGTAATATCCGGCACTGATGTGTCGTCGGTTCTTTCCAACAAATAAAATCCCTTTGCAGGGATTTGTTCTTTTAAGTTTATTTTTAATTTATCGTCAACTGATTTTAAAATCCAGTTGTCTAAACTCACGATATTGTCTGTGGGATTAAAAAGTTCTATCCATTCATCGTTAGCTGAGGAAGTCGTTCCCATCCAAGCGATTTCATTTATAACTATATCTAAAGAATTAGCGGCCTGAATAGGGGAGATGAAAGCAAAAAGAAAAAGAAGGCTAAAGATAACTTTCAGGATTTTTTTCATTTTCTTATTTTACTGCGTCCGTCTGAAGCTCACAAGAGCGAAGGAGGATTAAAAAACCGCCTACTTAGCGATTTTTACTTACTCCCCCGGGCTTGGCCTCGTCCGTAAGCTATGGCAGAAAGATGATATCAATATTGAATTAGATCAATGTTAGACCTATAAATTCAATTACTTCAGAATCTCTAATGAGAATGGTGCGATTAGTGGTATACGCTAATCCTTTATTAGGATTATTCTCGAAGCCAAGATAAATCATTTCTATTTTTCTTTCATTTAATTTTTTAATTGCGGGCTGTATATCGGAATCAGAACTGCCTATAATTGCTGTTTGTAATTCTTTATCACAAGCTAAGGTAACCATATCTACTGCAATTCTTACATCTACACCTTTCTCTCTAAAAACTAATGTTTCGTGTCCTTTTATACATTTTTCTAAATTACCTCTTACTCTGCCAGCAAAAATAACTTCAAATCCTTGTTTTTCTAAATGAGATTTTAATTTCCTCTGTCTTAATATAAGTTCCTTAGATTTTTTAATTGTTTCGGAACATTCTGTTAATTTTCCAAGATAAAATATTTTTCTATCTACGTTTATTCCTGTTAAGACCTTATCAATAAGACCTTTGAAATTATAAATAGAAAAATCAATATTTTTTCCTTTAAGCTTAAGAATTAAATTAATTTTTTCTATAAAATTACGTCCATCAATAAAAAGTATAGTTTTCATAAAAATTGAACCCCAGCGGACCTTGCGGCTGGCTGGGGCGTTGATACTTTAATAATATAAGATAATAATAATTTGTCAAGGGTTTGTCTGTGTATAAATTTGTTCCAAGAAATGAAATTTAAATAAAACTTTTTAACTATTCTTTCAGTTGTCTTCATTTGATTTACTAGTTTTTATACTATGGTGGACAGTTAACTATATACTGTCCACTTTTTATATTATTATATATTTTCAAAATCAAAAACCCGAGAAAAACTCTCGGGTGAAACGGTTTTGTCTAGAAAAACTTTTAAAACCTTCTAACTTTTAATCTCTTTCTTTTTGGTCAGCTGTAAGATAATTAATCCTGATATAATAATTCCGAATATAATTAGAATTATTCTAAAATTAAACGGAATAGAATCGATTGCTGCTAATAATCCTGTAATAGGTTGTTTTTCTTCGGTTGTTAATTCTTCTCCAGATGTCTCTTCATAAGATCCTTGAGTTCCCTCTTCTTCCGTTGAAATTGTTCCTCCTGTTTGCGAGGATTGTTCTTGTTCGGAAGGAGTTACTTCGGAGAAAAGAAAAGGTATCTCTCCTTCAATCACTTCTTTGGTAGTTGTTGTTAAGGTAGTGAAACTACGCTCTTGGCTAATAGCCAAAGAACCGTGGGAAACTGCTCTATAATAATAGGTGGTATTTGGCAAAAGTCCTAAAATCGTTACAGTATGAAAGGTTACTTTTGGACTGGTGTCTATTTCAGTGGTTGCGTGTTCATATCCATACTTTGGAGGCGTCCCTGACGCATCAGAAAGGTTCAAGACGTGGCTTTCTGATGCCGTGCCATAAACTACATAGCTTGTGGAAGAATATGAAGTAGTCCAAGTTATAGTTACATATGTATCTTGAACAGTACTTGATGTTTCATTGGTTATTGTAAGGCCTTCTGGTAAGTATCCGCCATCACCTCCGCCACTAGTTCCTCCACCTGGGGCAGGTAAGGGTAACCCGCCTTCCATACCTTCAAAACCGACCAGAATATCAAAACCTAAGGTTTTCCCTTGATAATCGTCATCTGCTCCAGCGTTGAAAGTAATTGTAAAATCATATTGTGTTTGAGTCGCATTAGATAAACTGGAAAGATAAGTTTCTCCTTGGCTAAAGAATTGCGCCAAAGTATTATCAAAAATAGTTGTTGTATTTTCTTTTATGGTTAAGTTTAATTGAGAGGCAAGACCATCAGGATTGTTTTCGTTTATAGATTCGGTAGCGATTCTTTGGGTTTCTCCGCTATTGTTAGTTACTCTTATCAAACGAACAACACCGTTTCCAGGTAAAAAGTTTGTTTCATTAAATATTGGTCCAGTGAGAGGCAACCAAATACTTCCTCCGTCAGTTGAATATTCAACAACCAAAGGATCAACCACCGGAACAGGCGTGGCATTAACTGGTAAAACTGCTAAAAATCCAGCGCTAAAAATAGCGATTGAGGAAATTAAAATTGTTTTAAATATTTTATTCATTGATTTCTAAATTTATTCCATGACTCCTGTATCAGCTGGAGCTGGTTCAGACGGAGCTACTTCCACTACTATATTCTCCGGTGCTACAGCTGGGGCTTCTTCAATAATAGGTGTTTCTTCAACAACGAGCGGTTCCTCAATAATTGATTCTTCTATAACTGGTATTTCTTCAATAACTGATTCTTCAACTATTGGCGTTTCTTCAACAACAATCGGTTCCTCAATAATTGATTCTTCGACAATCGATGTTTCTTCAATAACAACAGGCGCTTCTTCGATAATCAATTCTTCAACTACTGGTGTTTCTTCAACAACATGTAATTCTTCAACAGTTGGTTCTTCGGTAATTAATTCTTCTTCAATAATCGGAGTTTCTTCCTCAAAGATAGGTTCTTCATCTAATTGAAAATCTAAGAAAAGCTGAGGAGAAGAACCCAAGAAAAGATTATCGATAATTATGAGCTTGTCTTCTGGCTCTAATTTTTCTTCAACGAGCAATATCTCATTATTTGTTATTTCCTCATTAGATTCTGGGATAATTGTTTCAAAAATTACGTTTTCGTTATCCAAAATATTTGGTCTACCTGGTGTTGGAATAGGGTCTATCCAAGAACCAATACCATCAGGAATACGAGCATATGATTTGTTGGGTGGAACACTCTCACAACTACCGCTTGTGTCTGTAGTATTTTCATCTCCTGGTGTAGGTTCAATTTCACAATAATCATTATCATCCATGTAAATATATGAATCAATCAAAGTATCACTATCATCAAACAACTTTACTGTATCACCAGTATTATCAAGCACTGCTTTGTTCATATATACCACAAGCCAACCATTTCCTGGAATAATTGTAGTTGCTGGATATGTGTTTAAGTCAGTGATAAGAACTTTATTTAAATCATTGCTACTTGCATCCCAAATATACCAACCGTCGATATTCTGACTAGTCTCGCCATTATTGTACAATTCTACCCATTCTCCTTGAGGCATCGTACTATCATCGCTTCCAAAATCATAATCGTAGGCAAAACCTTCGGGATTTGGTAAAAATTCATTAAGAACAACACCGTTTGTATTAAGTAAAGTTAAAGTAAGCGGAGCTACAGAACAAATTTGAATTTCATGAAGATTATTTAAAACATCTAAAAGAGTTTTCATTGTCTCTAAAACTACTCTTGGTGGTTCAGGAACTTCTAATAATAAATCATCGGCTCCGGCAACAATTTGGTCTATAGTTTTACCCACACTTACAACAAAATATTCTCCTATACCAAAATGAGCAATATTAAATTTCATAGCCAATAACTGAGCATTCAACATATCACGCATAACATCGGCATTGGCGTTATCAAAAATATTATCAACATCTTGAATACTGTTTATTGTGATAGCACCAAGAGTCTGTGGTAAATGTGGTAAATAAACACTTTCGTGATTTTTCCAATAACCCATTGTTCGTGTCTCTTTGTATTCACAAGTTTTTAAAGTTGAAGCAATACTACTAACGTTTTCTTCTGTATCATTAAATCCTCCACCAAAAGGTAAATCATTCCTTATTTGTGAACCGTAGAATAGAAAGTTAAAATCACATACTTGCCCTTGTGCTGGTTCTGGTGCATCGGATGGTAAAGTTAAAATAAATGTCCAATTTTCGAGAGGTTCAAATACTACAACATCAGAATCGAAATCAATTAATAATCCGTCGTATCCAATATCAACGCCGTCTAATTTAACCTTAAGGGTTAAGTAATCACAAAGTGTTCCTGAAGGATTAACAGTTTTAACTTTATATTTTGGTATATTGTCATTATTTAAAAAATTAATAGTTCGTTCTGATGATTCTCCTGGGGATATAACTTCTGGATAAAAATCAGAGGGTGAAGTTAAAACAAAATCTAATGCTCCAGCAGTAAAACTTCCACCAGAAGTTTCTGTGTCATTAAAATAAGCAATCGTTTTTGTCACAGCCGAAATTGCGGTCCAATTAAGACTGATAAGCATTAAAATTACTAAAATCTTTGAAAAAGATTTTTTAATAATTTTATTATCTAGCTTCATTTGTTTTTTCTTTCTTAATCTCTCCATAAATATTTTTTACTTCGTCAAATATGATAATAAGGGCAGGAGTTATAATTATTACCGCGAATCCCAAAGGCTGTTTTGCAGAGTTAACTGCATAGCCCAAATAGGGGACTGAAAACATTACTTTCCCTAAGACTTCTTTTTTTGGAACTTCTCTGGCATCGGGTGCATTATTAGTATCTCCTTTGGTGATATAGACTGGTTGGCCATCAACAACTTTAATGTCGTAAATTCTGTGGCTGGTCGGTGCTTTGGTTTTAGTCACTTGTCCGAAAGTTATTACATCCCCGATATTATAATCATTTGCTGGTTTTACCATTACCACACTTCCTATCTTAATTGCCGGTTCCATTGAACCGGAAATAACTGTCATGAATTTTATATTTCCCGTAATCGGCAAAATAGAAACAATCAGCAATAAAGCAATAATTGCAATAAATGCGATGAGTGTTGAATAAATTATTTTAAATATTTCCATTTTTATTATTTCTTAAAATCTTTATTGATTACCCCATGTCCACAAGTCATGAGGTAATCTAAAAAACTTCAATTAAGAATTACTGAGGTAAAACTGGTAATTCTACGCTTTCGCAGTCAAATTCTTCGTTATTTCTTTGCTGTTCAGCATAAGCAGTAAGGTCTGCTGTAAATGAATCAGTCTGCGCTATATCACCCATAGTAGCGCCATTACAGGAAATTACATTTCCCAAAACGCTCTGTGTTCCCGCACACCAAGCTAAGCCAACATAAAATGTTGGGCTTCCGCCGGTAAGTGAGAGTGAAAGAAGATCAAGATCTACAATCGGGGTGTTGGGTGCGAGTAATGTCGCTTCTCCTTCATACACGCCGTCGTTGTCTGTATCGTTCCAGGCAAATACTTTGATGAATGGAGAAAGCTCTCCGAATCCATTTAGATTACCAACATTTGGCAAGTCACCAGCTGTAGTTTCAGGATCAATAATGCCATTTTCCTGCTCATCAACGTTGTTTATTAATAAACAAACATAGGCGTCATTGCTAGAAACATCAAGACTGATTACGTTCGTTCCATAATCTCCCGGCTTAATGTCGTCAAAATTAAAGAATTGTTGCGAACCATCAAGGTCAGTTGACTGCCAAAGTTCGCAATGATTTTGGAAATATTCATCACCACAGTTTCCATCAATATGGAACTTGTAAATAAGACCAGCTGGGTTACTAGAAGGAGTTCCGTTCTGTAACCCCATATTTGTAACAATAAACTTCAAGACATTGTTTCCTTGAATGATGTTACCAGTAATATTGGCTGCCGGAATTTGTAACATAGATCCTTGTAGGTAACCAAATTCTCCAGTGTTTGAACCAATCAATACAGTGTTTAGATATACCTGCACTCCATTATCAGATCCGACTGCCATAAATAAATCGGTACTAGCGATTGGACCCATCCAAACAAATTCCTTCTTAAAACTGTAAGAAGTGTCTATTATTGTATCCGCTTGTTGAGTTGGGTTTTGTTCCCAAATCCATTGAGCGCTAGATGCCAAAAGAGAAGGATCATTCTGCGCTGTCCATACCGGGTGAATCCATGCAAGTACTGCAGAATATGGATTTACAGCAACACCATCTTTTTCAATGACCGTATCTGAAGTATCAGACACAACAGTTACATCACATGTCTTGCAGTCTACTCCATTGTAGGTCTGCGCAGTGTGATCAACTTTTAAATCAATACTTCCTGCAACAAAAATATTTCCTGTTGAAGTTTCTGTATCGTTGAAATAAGCAATGGTTCCACCAATAGCTATAGCAGCGACTACAGTAATCACACTTAAGCTAATTAATATTTTTTTGTTCATTTTATTTTGTGTTTTTCCTGTTAAAAGGTTGTTTTTTTCTTTGTCGACTTTTCAAGTAGCAAAGAACTAAAGTTATCTAACAGGATTAATTTTCTCTTGCCCCACCTTTTTTTAAAAGGTGGGGGTTTCATTAACAATCAAGATTGGAGTTTAACCTACTGTAGTTAGAGTGCCTGACAAGAAAGGTGAATCGTAATAGTTTGACCAACTCCACCATTCACTACAACAACTCCCTCTTCACCAGACTGATATGTATATCCTACAGCATTCGGCCATGTATAAATACCGACAGATGTACCTTGTTTAAAGACTCCTTGAGCTGCAATAGGTTGTCCTTCTGTGCTCAGTGTGTATCCTACGACCGTTGGATGGCCTGTTGGACAAGACCAACCACCCGCTCCTGTACTACTAAAACTTAATGGACTTGAATCAACTTGAATAATTTCCGGTTGAACGCATTTGAAATTTGAATTGTTTCTTGACTGTTCTGCGTAGAAGGTAACATTAGCAGTAATGCCATCTGTTTGAGATACATTAGTTACTGAAGAACCATCACAATCAAAACCTGTTCCTCTAACTAATGGAGAAGAATCTTCTCCTTGAGGAACTGCTACTTCTGTTAAAGCTCCATAGCACCAAACTTTACCAATGTAGTAAACATAAGGTGCTGCATCTTCACCACCTTGAAGTGGTCCTTGATCCCAAACATTACTAGTAGAGTCAGCTAAAATTATATTTACACCATCAAAAAGATTAGCAGCTAATCCTTCTTCGAATATTGCTTCTCCTTCTTCATAAACATTGTCACCGTCGTCAGCCCAAAAAGCGAAATAAAGCTCGTCTTGAAGTTCTCCTTTAGCTCCCTGATCATCAACTTCGGATTCTGGTTCTGTTTCTCCATTTTCAGGAGTGCTAGTTATAGCAATGTTCATACAAGCCCAAGCATCATTGCTGTCTACGTGAAGACTGATTGTGTCTTCACCGATGTCACCGGGTTTCAAGTCAGAAAAATCAAAGAATACTTCATTGGTTAGATCATCGAATACCCAAGAAGTTCCTTGGTTAAAAACTAATACACCATTGTGATCAGTTACATAGCTTTCGTTATCAATAGTTAAATCAATAGCTCCAGCGGTAAATGTATTACCTGTAGATGTTTCGGTATCACTGAAGTAAGCAATAGTGCCTCCAACAGCAATAGCTGCGACTACGGTAATAACCGATAAACTAATTAATATTTTTTTTATTCATTGTTTTATTTTAATTTTTAATTTTTTTGCCGTTTAATCCATACGGCTCGGATCGACTTTTCATATTTTTTTAATTTTCATCCAAATTTTAAAATAAAAACACAGTTAAAAACTGTGTTGATTTTGTCTATTGCAAATTGTTTTGAGGCCAAAAAATATATCATTTTTTATTTAATATCATATAAGGCAGATATTTTCTTCAATGCTTATCTATCAAATTCAATAAAAGTTGTCAAGCAATTTTTCCATATGACAAATTTTTGAATATTTTGTCCTATCATATGTCCGATATATTCTATTCTTTCAACTTCTTTTTAATCCGATTCTTAAAACTTTTTTAATATGAATTATTCTTTAATTCTAACATTATTTAAGATTAATTTCTACAATATTTTAAGAATGTCAACAGATAAAAAATACCATTAAGTATTAGATGTCCTAACCTAGATGTATGTCCTATCTATATTCACTCTAACTGTCTTGACAATCTATATATAATCTGCTATTATATAACTTACCTTAAGATTAAAGGTAAAGCTTTAAGGCTGGGGGTTTAGGAATATCTTTTATTCGGATAGATTGGCTTAGGCGAGTCTACTCCTCGAAGACGTTTCGAGCTTGTGTTCCCAAAAACCTAGTTATGACCCCCAGCCTTAGGGCTTTTTTATTTTTTACAAATTATCATAATTTTAGAAAAAAAAGAAAGAAGGGAATTAATTTTTGAGAATTTTAGCGATTTGTCTTAATACTTTGGGATTTCTTTTCAGTCCTGAGTGAGTGGTGGTAGGAAATAGTAGAGTTGGTATATGTGAATCAATGAATACTTTTGGGAATAAAGCTGAATAAAGTCCTCCAATCTGATGATAGGATATTTCTCTATTTAGCTCTATTTTTTGCAGAAAATAGCTTCCAGTCATTAAATCTTTTACAGATGGTAGGTTTGTTTTTAAATGTATTCCAAGTATTCTTGCTATGGGTATTAACCATAAGGGAACTCCGAGATTGGGACTTTCCAGAAAAATTACAATCCTGGTCTTTGTTGAAGTCATTTGAATTGCGGAATTAGTGATAGGTCCACCCATAGAGTGAGCTATTATAGCGAAATATGGTTCTTTTCTGATTTCTTCAGCAACTCTTTTGCTATATAATCCCAAATTAGCATATGTTGGCTCTCCTTCACTGTAATCAATGACATCCACTTCAAAACCTTCTTTTCTTAAATACTCTTTCATTTGAGTTATTGATTTGTCGGCAGCAAAGGGTTTTTCACTAAATCCGTGAACAAATAGTATTTTCAACTATAATTCCTCCTTTTCAGATAACCCAATTTGTTTAACAATTTTGTTTTTGATAAACAAGTTGGGTTATCTGATTTTCCCTTCTTTTCTTTAAGATTTATCAAAGAGCTGATTTTGTATATAATAACCTAAGATAATCGTATTGTCATCACTATCACAAAAAATTAATTAATAAAAGATTGTAATTTTGTCTGAATAATTTAAAATTAGACTATTGGATTTTTTATTTTTTGAAAAGGATATTATGAAAACAATAGTCATGATTCATGGCATGGGTGAAAGCGCCTGGTGCTGGGATAATTACAAAGAGTTTTTTGAGAAAAAAGGATATAATTGTATTACTCCAACTTTGCGTTGGCATGATATTGATTCCAAAGACACTCCCAATCCGGCAATAGGTACAACCAGTTTATTAGATTATGTTTCTGATTTGGAAAAAGAAATAGATAAACTTGATGAACAACCTATTCTGATAGGTCATTCAATGGGCGGATTGTTAGCTCAAATCCTTGCAGAAAGAAGATCAGTCAAAGCTTTAATATTGTTATCTCCAGCTTCACCATACGGAGTATTAGATTTAAAAATGTCCATATTAAGAAGTCTTTCTCCCTTTTTCCGAAAATTTGCTTTTTGGAAAAAACCGATAAAACAAGACTTTAAAGCAATATCTTATTCTATGTTGAACCTTTGTCCGGATGAAGAAAAAATAAGGATTTTCGACAAATTAGTTTTTGAATCAGGTCAAGCATTGAGTGAAATTGGATTCTGGTTTTTTGATCCTAAAAAAGCAGCCAAAATCAATGGGGATAAAGTAAATTGTCCTATCATGTTTATTGTCGGAGAGGAAGACAGAATTACGCCTGTTTCAATCGTACGTAAAATTGCTGAGAAATATAAAACAGTTTCGGACTTTAAAGTTTTTCCCAACCATGCCCATTGGCTTATTGGAGAACCGGGTTGGGAAAAAATAACCGAATATATATATGATTGGATAGAAAAATTAGATTATAATTAATTTGTTTTCAATCATGATGCCATTCACTTTTACAGTATTTTCTTATCTATTTTCAGCTTCCATAGCTTGGTTTTTAGGAATAAGATTATATAAAAATTTTAAGATTAATTATACAGTCACAAAAAATTCAATATTCGCCTCTTCCTTTATAGGAGCGGCTTTAATAGGTTTGAGTCTTTTTATCTACGGAGTTTCTTCCTTTTTTGCGCCCCTTAATCTTTCAATTTTAAAAATAGGATATATATTGGGTCACACAAATTTTTTTATTGCTTTTGCTGTTCTGATAAACGGGACCAATCATTTTTTTGAAAACAATAAATTACTGAAAATTACTCCAATATTAATTTTATTAGCTAATGCCGTTCTGACCGGTATTAATATTCTTTATTATCCTTTTGTTAATCCAAGTATAGATAAATATAATTTAATTCATTGGGGTCAGCCTTTTGTTCCAAGAATAGTATTTTTAGCTTTAATGTTAATGGCAGCAGGTATAATTAGTATGGTCTTTTTTATAAAACGACCGAAAGACGAAAACTTAAAATTAAAAAGCTTATCTATGTCTCTTGCTTTTATGACAGCCGGATTAGGAGGAGGATTAATTTGTTTTTTAGACAGTTCCTTTGGTCTGTTTATGTCTTATCTTTCACTTGTTGTCGGATTTTCTTTGGCTTTAATTGCCTCATTTATCGAAGAAAAACAAGGGATTAAAAAAGAGGAATAAAAAAAAGAAAGAGCAAGAGAAGCATCCTTCTTTGTTTTTTATTCCAATAGTATTGACAAGTTTATTTCAATCTGTTATTATATTACTGCCTTGAAAGGATAAAGCTTTAAGGCTGGGGGTTTTAGGGACATCTTTTAGCTGGATAGATTGGCTTAGGCGAATCTACTCCTCGAAGACGTTTCGAGCTTGTGTTCCCAAAAACCTAGTTTAACCCCCAGCCTTAGGGCTTTTTTTTATTCTTCTCCCATTACTCTATCTATTTCTTCAATAGTAGTTATTTTTTCTAAAACTTTTATTAATCCATCCTGCCTGAGAGTAATCATTCCTTGTTTAATGGCTTCTTCTTTCAAAAGAGCAATTGAATTGGAGGTTGATATGAATTTTTCCATTTTATCATTAACGAAAAATGCTTCAAAAATTCCGATTCTTCCACGGAAGCCAGTAGAATTACAATCATGACAACCGATAGATTGAGGAATCTGAAGACTTTTAGTTATTGATGGTAGTTTTTTCTTAATTGCTTCAGGCAAATTCTTCAATCCTTTTTTAATTTTTTCTAAGTCTTGATCTGAAACTGTTTTCATTTTAAAGCATTGAGGACATACTTTTCTGATTAGTCTTTGGGCAATGGCCAAATTAATAGCCGGACCAATATTAGCAGATTTAGCTCCTAAGCTTATTAATCTGGCTATGGTTCCGGCCGCATCATTAGTATGAAGGGTTGTTAAAACAAGATGTCCGGTCAAAGCAGCTTGGATGGCTATTTGAGCTGTTTCCAAGTCTCTTATTTCTCCGACCAATATTACGTCAGGATCTTGGCGCATAATAGATTTAAGACCACTGGCAAAATCATAGCCTTTTTCAGGATGAGTTTGAGTTTGAGATATTCCTGACAAATGATATTCAATCGGGTCTTCAATAGTGATTATTTTATTCTCAGGATTTTTTGTCTTGGTTAAAAAAGAATAAAGAGTGGTGGTTTTACCCGAGCCGGTTGGTCCGGTAATAATAATCATTCCATCGGGTTTGGTTAATTCTTTATTAATGGCTTTCAACAAATCTTCTCTTAACCCCAAAGCTTCTAAGGTTATTAGATTCTTTGGGTTTAAAATTCTTAAAACAATTGACTCGCCATATTCAGCCGGAAGCGTTGACGATCTTATTTCAATCAAATCTTGCTGGGCGGAAACAGAAAATCGACCATCTTGAGGTCGATCATTAATATTAAGTTTTAATCCGGAAAGAAGTTTGATTCGGCTTAAAACTTTTTGGAAAACAATTAAATCAAAGGAAGTTATGTCTTGAAGCATTCCGTCAATTCTGGCTCTTAACAACGCTTCGTTTTTTGACGGTTCAATGTGAATATCGGAAGCGCTAAGATTAATTGCTCCGATAAGGATTATATCCAAAACATCGGTAATATTTTCAGCTGAAAATCGGCTGATTTTTTCTTTAAACTGAGAAATATTCTGTATTTCTTTTTTCGCTTCCTGAATAATCTCAGAAGAAATTTCAACACTACCAGTAATTTTTTTTGAAACTTCAGTCATTAAAAGATAGAATAAAGCAATCTAATTTACTTTGCTCTAATTTTTTCTAATTTATCTTAATTGAACTTAAAAGTCAAATGAAAAAAAATTATCTAACCAATAGCGCAGCCGAGACTAAAAGGATAGCATCGGAAATGGCTAGGCAGATTCTCTCCTGTAAACCAAAAAAGAAAGCTTTTTTAATTGGTTTGGTTGGAGACTTGGGGGGCGGTAAAACAACCTTTACTCAGGGATTGGCTAAAGGGTTAGGTGTCAAGGATAAAATCTTAAGTCCTACTTTTGTAATAATGAAAAAGTTTAAAATTAAACATCCCAGATTCCAATATTTTTATCACTTTGATTGTTATCGTTTTCTTAAAAACAAAGATATTTTAGATTTGGATTTTAAAAAGATTATCAATAATCCTGGCAATATTGTTGCTATGGAATGGGCAGATAAAATTAAAAATGTTCTACCCAAAACAACCACTTGGATTAATTTTGATTTTGTCGATAACAAAAAAAGAAAAATTATGATAAAGTAAAAAAATGGAAAAGTTTGATGTAATTATAATAGGAGCAGGCCCGTCCGGTCTAAGCGCCGCTAAAATATTAGGGGAAGGAGGAAAAAAAGTATTGTTACTTGAAAAGAATCCTAAGATAGGCCCTAAAATTTGTGCCGGTGGTTTAACTTTTAAAGATTTTGAATTTGAGATTCCCACCTCTTTAACAGAGAGGTCTTTTCATTCTATGAAAATTCATTGCTTTAATAAAATCTTAGAAGTAAAAAACAAAAAAAGGGCTTTAGTAACAACTATTAATCGAGAGGGATTGGGCCAATGGATGGCAGGCGAAATTAAAAAAAACGTAGAAATAAGGTTGAATTCAGAGGTAATAGAAATTGGAGATAACTCCATTATCTTAAAAGACAATCAAGAAATAGGATTTGATTATTTGATTGGGGCCGATGGAAGTTTATCTTTAGTAAGAAAACATCTTAATCTTCCAACCAAAAAAATTTTTGTAGCAATACAATATGTTGTTCCGGAAATATTTCCCGAACTTGAAGTATTTTTTGATAAAAGTTTATTCGGTTCAGGTTATGCCTGGATTTTTCCTTATAGTAATCATACTTCTATTGGTTGCGGTGCTGATTTAAAATTTAAAGAACCAACAAGTCTTTTTACAAATTTTCAACATTGGTTAAAGGAAAAGAAAATGGATTTTGATCAAGCTGAATTACAAAGTTTTCCTATTAATTTTGATTACCAAGGGTTTAATTTCGGAAATAAATTTTTAACTGGAGATGCCGGTGGTTTTGCTTCAGGATTAACAGGGGAAGGAATATATTTTGCTATAGCATCCGGTCAAGAGATAGCTAAAAAAATTCTAGATTCCAGTTACAAGTTATCAGATCTGAAAAAGATTTTGAAAATAAAAAAAGAACAAGAAGTATTGGGTAAACTTTTAATGTTTACATTCTTAAGAAGTAAAATTTTAACTCAATATTCTTTCGCAAAATATTTTTAACGATTTTATGGAAATTATTTTTAACATTTGTTGCTTGGTCGCCTTTTTTATTACTTCTTCTGCCGTAATTCGTTTTTGGAAAAGTTATAAAAGAACAGGAATTTCACAATTTAAATATTTTTCTTTAGCCTTTTTTTCTCTCTCTTTGGCTTTTTTATTATTTTCTTTTCCTAATTTAATTTTATTCAATCCGTTCTGGATTCAGATAGACTTTATTTTAGCCGACATTATCTTTTTGGGAGCCGAACTATTTTTAATTCCAGCTATTCTTTCTTTAATAAAATATTCCGATCGTATCCAAAAAACCTTTCTTTTGATTATCTCTTCAATGATTGTGGTTTATGTTCTTTTAAATATTTTCTTTTTTGCGCCAG
>JAHJCL010000022.1 GCA_018813025.1 Patescibacteria group bacterium | reverse complement strand
TTAAATTTTTAAACTAAACTTTATAACTTTATGAACCCTGTTAAATTTAGTTTATTTAACAAAGTGAACTTTATAATTTTATAAACTTTTCATTTTACAAATACCGATATATAATTTTTAAGCAAAAAAACTGCTTCTTTTCTCAAATGATTTTTGACCCATGCTTTTTCTTTTTCGCTCAAAAGCTCACCAAGCCCCTGCAGGATTTGATTATCTTTAACCTCTTCAATAACCGAGATGCAGTCAGCCAAGTGCTCTTTGATAGTTTTGTCTGTTCTCGCTTTAATAACTTCTACATTGATATCCCAATTATTTTTGGCGAAATACCAAATGTCGTAAATATCGCGCGTGGCTGTTTCGCTTCGAAGTGTTAGTGCGACCAGTTTGCTCGCGAACAAATAATCCTTCTTGCCGACCAGCATAGAAATGCCCAGATATTCTTTCATTTCGTAGTGTTCCTTGATATCGGGCACTAATATTCGAATATTCATTTCAACCTTGATATTATGGTCGGTATCGCCATATGAAAGTAAGAAAAAAATCGTATTTCGTTTGATATAATTATCTTTAATCTCCCCGTATTTTTTCAACATGCTCCCGACTTTTTCAAATATTAATTTTTGAGTGGCTTCGTTCGTCGAAAACAAATCAAAATCCAAATCAACAGAAAATCTCGGCAAGCCGTAAAAAAAATAAGCACAGGTACCACCCTTGAATCCGATGAGAGAGGAGATGGAGACATCGGTATAAATATCTCTCAAAATCTGCCCCATAATCAGTTGATGTTTTTCTTTATTCAACATAATTTTTTTGATATTTAGTTAAACGTTTAATCAATTGCTGATTATCATAAATTTTAGCCAGTTCAAAACACGTCTCCCAGTTTATTGATTTCAGATTATCAAAATAGTATTTCGGGAACAGATAAATCATATCCAAGAATGCTCGCTCCGGTGTGGCAATGCTAAAATTATTTTCATTCTTAACTCCGGCTGAATTGTAAAGCACGCTGTCTTTAAGTTTTCTAAAAGTAAATATGTATTGCCTGATTTTCTTGGTCAACGGCCAGGGACCGGCAATAAAAATAGTGTCGTAATGCTGGAAAATAATTCCTGCTTCTCGCAAGACCGTCTCAAAGCTGATGTAGGAGGGCGTATAAATGCTCGTCGCTAATTCTTTAGAATTATAATTTTTATTCTTTGCGAAAACCCCCCGAGTTAATCGGATTAATGCGCCTTGCTTGGCATAATAGCCAATCTTAGACTTTAAGTTGAACGGGTTGGTTTCCTCCCAAAGCAAAGCCAAGTCCTTTGTAGTAAGGATGGTTTTGGGGGATTGGTATAATTTGGCAATTAAGCTGTCCATAAATATGTTTGACGGAAGCATTAAATACTCTTGCTTCCATTGTATATTATTAAAAATAATAAGTCAAATAAACGACGAAGTGTAATTTAACCAAGGTGAACTTATTCAACAATGAATTTTTATTAGAACCAAATGTGTGCTTAAAACAATTAAAATAACAGAACAATTAAATTCAAACATTCCTGGACGAATGGAATGGTTGAGAATTTTAATAAAAGAGTTAAGAATAATGTTTTTAAAAAATATCTTTTTTATCAATTTTTAAAATGAAAGATTTGACAATTAAATTTATCAATAAAATATAATTTTAAAAAAAGATTGAAATCTTTGAGTTATAAAACACCAGCTCAACTTAAAAAATTTAAAAAATATTCTCATAACATATCGTTATCTAATAAACTTTATAACTTTTTTATTTTATTTTGCCACAGAAACCGCTTCTTCAAATTGAATAGAAAGCAATCTTGATATTCCATCAGCTCCCATAGTCACTCCATAAATAATTCCGGCATGTGTCATTGTTTCTCTATTATGAGTAATGAGAATGAGTTGAGAATATTTTGAAAGTTCCACTATCATATTTCCATATTTTTTTGAATTAGCCTCATCTAATGCCGCGTCTGTTTCATCAAGAATAATAAAAGGTGGGGGATTGACTTGAGAAAGACCAAATAAAAGTGCGATAGATATAAGAGCTCTTTCTCCGCCTGAAAGCATCATCAAACCTTTTATTTTTTTCTTTGGCAAAGAAACTTCAATATCAAGGCCATCTTCTTCTTTTTCTTCCTCTTCTTTTTCATTATCATTAATTGTCAGAGATAAATCTAAATCACTTTTTTTACGATTATATTGTGGAACTTTAATAATAGAAAGTGATGCTGAACCACCACCAAACATTGTTGAAAAAAATTGATTGAAAGCAATATTTATTTTTTCAATACCGTTTCTAAATTCTATAGCAAGTTTTTCTTCTAATTCTTTAATCAGATTTTTAAGAGATTCTGCCGATTTAACAAGGTCTTCAAGTTCTCTTTCTAAAAAAACATCTCTCTCTGTTGTTTCTTTATATTCTTTTACAACTTCATCACTTCCAATAATTCCCGCATCTTCTAAACGGATTTTTATTTTTTCTATAGCATGTTTTTTTTCTTCTTGTATTTGTCTAGATTCTTTTACAATTTGTTCAATTGTTAAAACTAAACCATCAGAATCTACGGGCCAAAAATCTTTATATCTTAAAGCTGAAACACCAACTAAAATACCGGCTTCTTGCAATTCTTGATTAAAATCATTTTCAATATATTCTATTTTTGATTTTCTACTTTCTAAAAAAGTTAATTTATTTCTAATATCATTTTGTTCGGCAACAATTCTAAATAAAGATTTTTCTGCGTCTCTATTTGAATCTTTTTCCTTTTCTACCATTTTTTGCAATAAAGAATATTGCTCTAAAAGTTCTGTTTCAGAATTATTTATTTCTTTTAATTTTATTTCAGAATTTTCCTTTTCTGTTTCAAGTTTTTTAATTTCATTTTCTAAATCTATAATAGCTTGTCTATCCTCATTTTCTCTTGTTTTTTTG
>JAHJCL010000021.1 GCA_018813025.1 Patescibacteria group bacterium | reverse complement strand
TATGGCCGACGGTTGTCTGCTTTTAGTTGATGCTAAAGAAGGACCAATGCCCCAAACTAGATTTGTTTTAAGAAAGGCGCTGCAAATGGGCCATAAAATTATTGTCGTGATAAATAAAATAGACAAAAAAGGAGCCAGGCCAGATTTTGCTTTAAATGCAACTTTTGATTTATTTTTAGAATTAGGTGCCGATGAAAGTACATTAGATTTTCCAATAATTTACGCTTCCGGGATAGAAGGAAAAGCCGGTAGCGAACCAGATATTAATAAAATGGAAAATATTATTCCGGTTTTTGAATCTATCTTAAAAAATATTCCTATGCCGTCAGGAGATGTTAAAAAGCCGTTACAAATATTAGTTACCTCTATCGCAGATGATAATTTTAAAGGCAGGATTGCGATTGGTAGAGTTCATAATGGAGTTATAAAAAACAAGCAGGAAGTGGCTTATATTAACCGCCAGGGAGTGTCTAAAAAATATCAATTAAGTTCTTTAATGACTTTTTCCGGATTAAATAGAATTGATATTGAGGAAGCTCAAGCTGGATATATTGTTGCTATATCCGGAATACCAAGCGCGACCATTGGTGAAACAATAGCCGATCCATTATTGCCGGAAGCATTACCTCTAATTAATATAGAAGAGCCAACGGTCAAAATGACTTTCATGCCGAACAATTCTCCTTTTGCCGGTAAAGAAGGTCAATTTTCAACCTCAAGACAGATAATAGAAAGATTATATAAAGAATTAGAAACAGATGTTGCTCTCAAGATTGAAGAAACAGGAAACGGTGATTGGGTAGTTTTTGGTAGAGGAGAATTACATTTATCAATTTTAATAGAAAGAATGCGTCGTCAAGGCTATGAATTTCAGGTTTCCAGACCTCAAGTTATTATCAAAGAAATAGACGGTCAAAAAATGACTCCGTTTGAGAGAGTTTTTATTGAAGTGCCGAAGCAATATCAAGGAGTGGTCTTAGAAAAGATAGGATTTCGTAAAGGCGATTTAAAAGACATGAAGACAATTGGAGAAACTACTTTTTTGGAATTTATAATTCCAACTCGCGGACTTTTTGGTTATAGAAGCGAACTTCTGACTGACACTAAAGGTTTGGGAATTATTAATTCCGCTTTTGAGAAATACCAAGCCGACCCGGGTAATTGGAAAGAAAGAAATCAAGGTTCTTTGGTGGCTTGCGAAACTGGTTTGACTAATATGTATGGATTAAGAAATATACAAAGCCGAGGAGTTTTATTTTTTAGTCCGGGTGTAATGGTTTACGAAGGTCAAGTCATTGGTCAGAATTCCCGCAGCGAAGATATTAGGGTAAATGTTTGTAAGGAAAAAAAGCTTTCTAATATGCGGTCAAAAGGAGAAGGATCAACTGAACATTTTAATACGCCCAAAACAATGGGGTTGGAAGATGCTTTGAAGTATATTGCAGATGATGAATTAGTAGAAATTACTCCAATTAATGTGAGAATTAGAAAAAAACACTTAAAAGAGATTGATGAAAAAAGAGAGAAAAGAAGTAAGTAGAAAAGTTTTGGGAGTTTTGACTTGACCGATAATTTTAACTAGGATACAATTCTTTCAGAGTGTATTGATGAGATTAGTCCCTTGTCTCACTCGTAAGATGATTTTAAAACACTATAACAAAATGATTAATGAATTTGTTAGCGAAGAAAAGTGTACTTGCGGAGATTGCGCAGAGTGCAATAATCCAGAGGAAGAGAAAGAAGAAGGAATAGAAGAAGTTAAAGAAGAAGGAACAGAAGAAGGAACAAAAGAAGAGACAGAGACAGTAGAGACAGAAGAAACAGAAGAAGACAAAGGACAGGAATAAAGTTGAATTTCATATATTTCCTAATTAGATCAAGAATGTTTTTAAAAAGACATTCTTGTTTTAATTTAATTTCGTTAAATTAAAAGTTTTTTATTTTTTATTAAAATAAACTTATTCACATTGACAACATTGTATCAAAACAATTATTATTAATTAAAAGAGAGAGTTTGTAAGGGATAGTCTCCTTATCTCTCTGTAAAAGAACTAAAAATCTAATGGTGAAAAAGAAAGTAACCAAAAAGAAAGCTAGCAAGAAGAAAGTTGTCAAGAAAGCTAGCAAGAAGGTAAGCAAGAAAAAGAAAAGATAACTTGCATAAAAAAGAAGCGCTATTCCAATGGCGTTTCTTTTTTTTATTCTATTGACAAAGACAATCTTTAGTGTATACTGATTAAACATCTCCTTTTTCTCAAAAGAAAAAAGAGGAATGTCGTGCTCTCAAATCTTACACTTAAAATCAAGTTGATAGTGGCAAGAAAGTTAAGAGTAGGTCGTTTTATTAATTAACTTTACAATGTGTTTAACATGAGCAATAAGCTTTACGTAGGAGGTTTGCCTTATGAAACCACCGAAGATGAACTTAAGGATTTCTTCGCTCAGGCCGGAACAGTTAGCTCTGCCACAATTATAACTGATAGAGCTTCTGGTAGGTCTAAGGGTTTTGGTTTCGTAGAAATGTCTTCTGATGAAGAAGCCAAGAAAGCAATTGAAATGTTCGCCGGCAAAGATTTTGGCGGAAGGAATATCACAGTTGACGAGGCCAGGCCAATGAAGAAAGCCTTCTAAGACTTTCTTACTACTATAAAAAAAGACCCCCTACGGGGGTCTTTTGTTTTTTCTTTTTTCTGTTAAAATAATGATTATAAAAACCGTTCGTCGCTTTTCTCCTCAGAACTTTGTTTTCTCACTTCGTTCGAAAATTAAAATAAGAACCTTTCGCTTCGCTCAAGAACCTTGTTTTATTAAAAAATAAAATTAAAAATATGATTAAAAATATTCTTTTTGTAATTATTATTTTGTTGCTGGTTGGTTTAAGCTTTTATCTGTTAAATATTTTCTTTAATCAAAAATGGCCAAAACCGGAAATAGTTAGTGTGATTGATAATGAGCCGGAGGTTAGTATAGAGATTTTAAAAGAGGGTAGCGGTGACGGAGCTGAAAATGGTGATAGTTTAAAAGTTCACTATACTGGAACATTGGAAGACGGTACTAAGTTTGATTCAAGTTTAGATAGGGGAGAACCGTTTGTATTTACCTTAGGTGCCGGTCAAGTAATAAAAGGATGGGATAAAGGATTACTGGAAGCTAAAGTTGGAGAAAAAAGAAAATTAACTATTCCTTCAGAATTAGCTTATGGCCAATCTGGTGCAGCTGGTGGAAAAATTCCTGCCAATGCAACTCTTATTTTCGAGATAGAAGTTTTAGAGATTGTTAAATAATTTTTATCAATAGCTGTTTCAAGGGTCCGTATGCTAATTTTAATTTAAAATGTTTTTTTAATTAAAATGAGTTATAATAACTTATATGGAAATTAAAACAGAAAAAGTTTATGGTTTTCTGGTTCGCTTTGAGCAAGACTTAAGAGAGGGAATTACCCATCTAAGTCAGGACTTACAAATTGAAGAAGCTAAGACACTCTTTAATGCCGCTAAACTGACTGGAAGGGCTGAATTTGAGGATGATGAAGATAGGGATTGGACACTAACCTATATTAGAGATGGAGATGTTTATATTTTAACTTTAAGGCAAAGAGAATAATCTAAATAAGTTTAATTTATGAAAGCTGACGAAAAATTTATATTCTTTGCGGTTACTATTGTTTTTTTTATTGTCGCTACGTTAATGAGAGTAAAGGCAGAAATAATTTTTATAATAATAGAGATCGG
>JAHJCL010000020.1 GCA_018813025.1 Patescibacteria group bacterium | reverse complement strand
ATAAATATATGAGAATATTTAGCGGTATTCAGCCAACAGGACAATTGCATATCGGAAATTATTTAGGCGCCATTAAACAATGGATTAAACTTCAAGAAACAAATGAATGTATTTTCTCTATTGTTGATCTCCATGCCATAACTGTCCCCTATAATTCCAAAGTTTTTTCTGAAGTTGTTCTAAGTAAAGCAATAGAATATTTGGCTTGCGGACTTGACCCTGAAAAATCAATTATTTTTATACAATCTCAAGTCAAGGAACATACTGAACTGGCCTGGTTGTTAAACACCGTTTGTCCGTTGGGAGACTTACGCCGTATGACCCAATTTAAAGACAAATCAAAAAAATTCAAAAATAATATTAATGCCGGATTATTCAATTATCCTGTTTTAATGGCGGCTGATATATTGATTTATCAAACTGATTTGGTGCCGGTTGGAAAAGACCAAGGACAACATGTTGAACTGGCTAGAAGTGTTGCTAAAAAATTCAATAAAACATTTGGTAATGTTCTAACAGTTCCTAAAGTAGTTTTTCCAACAATGGGAGCTAAGATTATGTCTTTGGAAGATCCGACAAAGAAAATGTCTAAATCTACTCCAGCCTCTTGTCTGTTTCTGATTGATGAACCAAAAACTATTGAGAAAAAAATAATGCGAGCCACTACTGATAGTGGCAAAAAAATTGTCTACGATATTAAAAAGAAACCTGGTATTTCTAACTTATTGACTATCTATTCTTTATTCTCCGGACACTCTATCAAAGAATTAGAAAAAGAATTCAAGGGTAAAAATTATTCCGAATTTAAGAAAAGTTTAGCCAAAACTCTTATAAACGGTTTAGAGCCTATCAGAAGAAAAACAAAAGAACTTACGAATAGAGACGTCTATATCAAAGAAATATTGAATAAAGGAGCAAAAAGAGCACAAGTTTTAGCCTCTTCAACGATGGAAAAAGTTAGAGGAAGTATGGGATTACTAAAACTTGATTAAGATTGATTTCTAGGTTATCGTTATTATATTGCTTGACCAAAGCTTAATTTCTTGATAAAATATTCTCGACTTGATTAATACTTATGAAACAATACGAATTATCTTATTTAATATCGCCCGAACTATCTAATGAAGAGGTTATTGCTTTTAGCGAGAAAATGAATTCTGTACTTCAGGACAATGGAGCTGTTTTAGGCAAATTATCAGCAGAAAAAAAGATAAAATTAGGTTATCCGATTAAAAAGAAGGTAGGAGCATTTATTAAAACTATAACCTTTCATTTAGCTCCGAATAAAATAATCGAGGTTGAAAAAATACTTAAAGAACAACCAGAAATTTTGCGGTATTTCATTTTATGCCCCAAGAAAATTAAAGTAGTAGAGAAGGAATTAGTTTTTAAAACTGCTCAAAAATTAACAGAAGAAGCGGTAGTTGAAGAAAAAACTAAAGAAAAAGTCGAATTTAAAGATATCGACGCCAAACTTGAAGAAATCCTTGATGAATAATTAAAACAAATCAAGCTATGTTTTTAAACAAAATATTTATTTTAGGTAATCTAACCGCTGATCCAGATATAAGAGCGATGCCCAGCGGTCAATCAGTGGCTAATTTCAGAGTAGCTACTAATCGAGTTTTTTATAATAAAAATAAAGAGAAACAAGAACAAGTAGAATTTCATAATGTTGTCGCTTTTGGCAGAAATGCTGAAATTATACAGCAATATCTTAAAAAAGGTTCAATGATTTTAATTGAAGGCCGAATACAAACAAGATCTTGGGATGACCAGGCAACTGGTATGAAACGATTTAAAACTGAAATTGTTACTGAAAGAATGCAGATGGGACCAAGAAGATTTGGAGAAACCAATACAACTGTCCCAAAATCAGAAAAACAATCAGATAATCAAGATTCAGTTGAAAAAACATCTCAAGAAGAAGAAATTCCAATTATTGAGGAAGAAGAGATAAACGTAAAAGATATCCCTTTTTAACAAAATTTATGGCTTGTTACTTTTGTTTTAAAAATATTAATGAAGTAGATTACAAAAATACTGATTTGTTAAGCAGGTTTATTTCTGGTTTAGGAAAAATAAGAGCAAGAACGAGGACTGGTCTTTGCGCTAAACACCAAAGACAATTAGCTAGAGCAGTCAAACGTGCCCGACATATTGGATTATTATCTCCAACTTCAAAATAGGCTTAGTCTATCAACTAAAAAACAGCCACTTAGTGGCTGTTTTTTTACTCTTGATTAAGAAGTTTTTCTTTAATTACTTTAATCATCTCTTCAGCTTTTTCCGGATTGTCTTTAAGAAATTGTTTAGATGATTCCAAACCCTGACCTATATTTTGTTTATCATACTGCAGCCAGCTCCCTGCCCTTTCAACAATACCCAACCCAAGGGCAGTGTTTATAATATCAGCTTCTTTAGAGATACCTTCATTATAATAAATATCAAATTCAGTTACTTTGAAGGGAGGAGCAACTTTATTTTTAACAATTTTGGCCTTATGTCTTCCTCCAATAATCTCTTCTCCTTTTTTAATCTGGGCAATTCTTCTTAAGTCAATTCTGATTGAAGAATAAAATTTTAAAGCTAAACCACCGGGAGTAGTTTCAGGATTACCAAAACGTATACCGATTTTCATTCTAGTTTGATTTAAAAAAATAACGATGGTTTTGGTTTTAGAAATTATTCCAGATAATTTTCTTAAAGCTTGGCTCATTAAACGAGCTTGAAGACCTATTTGAAACTCCCCCATTTCTCCGTCTATCTCGGCTCTTGGGACTAAGGCAGCCACCGAGTCAATCACAATTACGTCTATTTCCCCAGACCTAACTAAAGTTTCAACAATTTGTAAAGCTTCTTCTCCTGAATCGGGCTGGGAAATCAATAAATCTTCAATATTTACTCCTATTCTTTTAGCGTAATCAGGATCAAGAGCATGCTCGGCATCAATAAAAGCTCCGACTCCTCCATTTCTTTGAGCTTCGGCTAAAACATGAAGAGTGACTGTTGTTTTACCGGAACTCTCTGGTCCATAAATTTCAATAACTCTACCTCTGGGCATCCCGCCAACCCCTAAAACCGAATCTAAAGAAATTGAACCGGTTGAAACAACGTCTACATCAACCGCTCGCACTTCTTTTAATTTCATAATTGAGCCCTCTCCAAAACGCTGTTTAATTTCATCAACCGCTTCTTGTAAGTTCTCTTTAGTTGGCTTGACGTCTTTTTTCTTAACCATAATATTGTTTAAATGGTTTAAATATTAATTTCTAAACAATTTCATCATAATCATTGCCAAAATTGCTATTGTTCCCGTCTTCCTGATGTTCTTCTTGATTTTCTATATCAGTAATTAAAATTTGCCTTGGTTTGGCTCCATCAGCTGGACCGACAACTCCCTTGGCTTCCAAAATATCTAATAATCTGGCCGCCCGGGCATAACCGACGCTTAATCTTCTTTGTAAAAAAGATGCTGAAGCTTTGCGTGTTTCCAGAACTATTCTTTCAGCTTCATAATACAGCGAATCTTCGGCTGGCCCTACGCCATTACGAAAACCTGAAGCTGAAGTATCAACAATTGTTTTATCTAATTCCGCATTAAGAGCTTCTGATAATTCGTCTTCCTTAATTATATTCTGATTGTTTTCCGATATCCAACTAATTGCTTTTTTTAATTCTTTTTCAGATATGTAAGCGCCTTGAATTCTTTTAGGCCTAATAACTTGATTGGAAATAAAAAGCATGTCTCCCAAACCAATCAATCTTTCCGAACCGGCAGTATCAAGGATAGTTCTTGAATCAATTTGGGAAGCTACTTTAAAACTGATTCTAGAGGTGATGTTAGCTTTAATAAGACCGGTAATAACCTCTACTGACGGCCTCTGTGTAGCTAATATTAGGTGTATTCCGACTGCTCTGGATAATTGGGCCAATCTGACAATCCGAGCTTCAATTTCCCTTCCCTTAGCCATAATTAAATCAGCCAATTCATCAACAATAAAAACAATATAAGGCATTAACTCTTTACCTTCTTGAAGCATTTTTTCATTATAACTGTCAATATTTCTTACTTTTTCTACAGATAGTACTTCAAACCTTCTGCCCATTTCAATTACCAACCAATCTAAACAATTAATTGTTTTAACCGCATCATAGATAACCGGACATAATAGATGAGGAATATCGTTATAAACGGTAAACTCAACTCTTTTAGGATCAACCAGAATTAACCTTAAAAGTTCCGGTCCGCTTTGATATAAAAGAGATAAGATTAAACTATTTAAAAATATGGTTTTACCAGATCCAGTAGCACCAGCTACTAACATGTGAGGCATTTTAGTTAGATTAGCGTAATCAAAAGCTCCGGCAACATCTTTTCCTAAGGCAATAGTTAAATTTGGTGAATTTTTAAAGGATGGGCTGGAAATGAGAGTTTTTAGCCTCACCGCAGCTCTTTTTCTATTAGGGATTTCTATTCCAACTAAAGAACGACCGGGAATCGGCGCTTCAATACGAATCGGGTGAGCGGCTAAAGCTAAAGATAAATTATTAGAAAGAGCGGTAATTTTAGAAAGCCTTATTCCTTCAGCCGGTTTAAAACTATATTGAGTAACTGTTGGTCCAACATTAATCTCAGCCATTTCCACAGAAATGCCAAAATTCTCTAAAGTTTTCTGAATAATCATGGTATTGGCTTGAGTATCTCCGGAAGTTGGTTTTTCTTTTTCGTCTTCCAATAAATCTAAGGGTGGTTTCTTATATTTTGACTTAGGTGCGTTTTGAGGAATTTTATTAATTTTCAACTCTAAACTGGGGGTTTCTTCTCTATTCTTAACCGGTTTTTCTGAAGATTGATTGATAATTTCTTCAACTTTAAATTTAGGAGCGCTTCTTTGTCCAAAAATCCGAGTTAATATTGGTTTCCTTTCTGCTTTTTCTGCTTTTTCTTTATCCTTACCTTCTTTTTCCGGCATAACTGGAACTAAAAGCTGCCAGAAAATTAAAAGTCCGATTATAATTAAAGTGGAAAGTATAATTTGAGTTGCCCAAAAACCAAACAACTTTAATAAAGGAGAAGAAAGGAACTGACCGATCAATCCTCCGTTTTGAGTACCGGGCTCTAAGACTGATAATATTGTTGAAACGCTTAAGCAAATTATTATAACGGCCAAAAATAATGGCGAAAAAAATTTTCTATATTTAGTATTTAACGCAATGAATCCCATTAATAGGAAGAATAAAGGGACCGCATAAACAGTATCTCCAATCAAGAGTTTACTGATGCTGATAAACTGGCGACCAAAAAAACCAGCTTTACCCCAAAAAGAAAGAGAAATAATTGTTGCTGCCAAAAACATCATTATACCCCAAATCAAATCTTTAATTTCTTGAGGTAAATCAATGTTGGGAAGAGAAAAATTCATTCCAAAATTATTTTTAAATTTTTTTTTAGCTTTATTTCTATTTTTTTTCTTAGCCATAATTATTTATCTATTGAATTATTTTACCATAAAAAAAACTAAGTCCCAAGATAAAAAACAAAAGAGCAAGGTTTTTAGCCTTGCTCTCCGTCTGAAAATCAATTAATTTTTACCCTCTTTAAATCCTGTTCCGGCTGGAATAAGCTTACCGATAATTACATTTTCTTTAAGACCCCTAAGCTTGTCTTCTTTGCCTTCAATAGTCGCTTTAATTAAAACTCTGGATGTTTCTTGAAAAGACGCGGCTGATAAAAAGCTGTCTGTAGTTAAAGCTACTCGAGAAATTCCCAACAAAAGAGGTCGTCCTTTAGCAATGTGTTTTTTGTCTTTAGATGCGACTTCATTGGCTTCAATAAATCGGGATCTTTCCACAACTTGACCAGGACTCAATCCGCTATCTCCAGGGTCAATAATCCTTATTCTGGAAAACATCTGACGAATAATTACCTCAATATGCTTATCGTGGATAGTGGCACCCTGAGAAACGTAAATACTCTGAATCTCATTAATAATATATTTCTGGACATCTTCTTTACCAGCCACCTTAAATAATTCTCTTAAATCAACACTCCCTTCAAATAGTTGTTGTCCATTTTTAATTTCCTGACCTTCTTTTACCAAGATACCTGTGTTCGGAGGTATATTATATTCAATAATTTCTAACTTAGCATTTTTCTTCTTCTTATTATCGTTATTGCCTCTTTTTCCTTTAATTTTAATTATTCCGTCTTCAGTTATTTTAATTACTTTTCCGCTGAGAATTGATACAGCTGCCATACCTTTGGGTTTTCTGGCCTCAAAAACTTCCTGAACTCGAGGTAATCCCATAGTAATATCAGATGCGGCTACTCCTCCGGTGTGGAAAGTTCTCATTGTTAATTGTGTTCCTGGTTCGCCAATAGCTTGAGCTGCAACAATACCTACTGCTTCTCCTAATTTAACTGTTTCGTTGTGAAGTAAATCCCAACCATAACATCTCTGACAAATTCCTCTGATTGACTGACAGTTAATTGGAGAACGAACATCAACTGATTCTACTCCAACTTTAATAATTTCCTCTCCCTCGTCCCAGCCGATCATATCTCCTTCTTTTACAATAACCTTACCCTTATCTGATTTAATATCTTTGGCAGCATAACGGCCAACTGTTTTAAAAACAAAATCCTGACCCAAATCATCAGCTTCTTTTCGCAAAACCTTAATACTTTCTTTAGTTTTACAATCTTTTTCAGTCACTATTACTTCGTGAGCAACATCAACCAACCTTCTGGTTAGATAACCGGCGGTTGATGTCCTTAAAGCAGTATCAGCTGTACCTTTTCTAGCTCCGTGGGTGGAAATAAAATATTCCAAAACATTAAATCCTTCTTTATAAGAACTTTTAACCGGTAATTCCATAATTTGTCCGGATGGGTTGATAACCAAACCTTTCATTCCACTCATTTGCACTGGTTGACTCCAAGAACCTCTTGCTCCAGAATCAATAATTTGAAAAACCGATCCATTTTTATCCAAGGTCTTAGGAACCAAAACCTCAATTTCATTTTTGGCTCTTTGCCAAACTTCAATAATTTTAGCGGCTCTTTCTGTTTCTGACAGTAATCCCTTTTTAAAATGGTCTTCTATAGCGACGATTTCTTTTTCTGCTTCTTTTATAATTCTAGGTTTATCTTCAGGTATGGATAAATCATTCATCCCCCAAGAAATTCCAGAAATAGTAGCATAATAAAAACCTAAATTTTTAATATCATCAAGGCAAGTAATTACTTTTTCCGGACCGTATTGCTTCATTATTTGGCCTATAAGATTCCTTAATTTCTTAGAATCAAATTGAATATTTTGAAATAGTAAATCATCCGGCAATATCTCGTTAAATATGGCTCTACCTAAAGAAGTTTCAACTAATTGATTCTTAATGTATATTTTAATTTTTGCCTTCAATCCAATCACACCTTCTTCGTGGGCTAAGATAGCTTCTTCTATCCCGGAGAATACTCGGCCTTCACCAATGTCTTCTTCAGTAATTCCAGTTAACCAATAACAACCCAAAACCATATCCTGACTGGGAACAGTAATGGGAGTTCCGGTGGCCGGTTTTAGAATATTATGAGTGGACAGCATAATGTCTTTAGCTTCAGCTTGGGCTTCATCAGATAACGGCAAATAAACTGCCATCTGGTCGCCATCAAAATCTGCGTTATAGGCTCGACAGACTAAAGGATGAATTTTAATAGCCTCTCCTTCGATTAAAATTGGATAAAATGCTTGGATACCTAATTTATGAAGCGTAGGAGCACGGTTTAAAAGTACTAATTTATTCTGGACGACTTCTTCTAAGCTAGCCCAAACATCATCTGTTTTTGATTCAATTAATCTGGAAGCTCCTCGGACATTATAAGCTAATTCTTTTTCCAAAAGCTTTTTAATAACAAAAGGTTTAAACAGCTCTAAGGCCATTTTTTTAGGTAACCCAACTTGATCCAGTTTGAGATCAGGGCCGACAACAATAACCGATCGACCGGAATAATCTACTCTTTTACCTAAAAGGTTCTGTCTAAAACGACCACGCTTACCTTTTAACATATCAGCTAAAGACTTTAAAAGCCTTCTTCCGCCAGTAGTGGCTTTAGTAGTAGTACCAGTTCTCATTTCATTATCAATTAAAGCGTCAACTGCTTCCTGAAGCATTCTCTTTTCGTTTCTAATAATTACATCGGGAGCATTAATTTCCAAAAGATATTTTAATCGGCTATTCCTATTAATTACTCTTCGATAAAGATCGTTTAAATCAGAAGAAGCATAGCGTCCTCCATCCAAACGGACAATTGGCCTGAGGTCTGGAGGTAAAACCGGCAGGGCGGTCAAAAACATCCATTCCGGCCTGATTTTACTTTTTTCCATTGATTTAAAAAATCTCAATCTTCTTGAAATATCTTTTTTTAGTTGAGGTGTGGAATCTATTAAGTCTTTTTCTAATGTTGAAATTTCTTTTTTGAAATCAATTTTTTCAAAAATCTTTCTTAATGTTTCTGCTCCAGTCCCGGCTTCAAAAACTTCTCCGTATTTTAAAGAAAGATTCATATAGTCAATCTCTGAGAGAACTTTTAACGTCTTTAAAGATAATAATTCATCCTGAACCCGATCTTTAACAGATTTTATCTCGCCTAAAGCTTTTTTTAATTCTTTTTTATCTTTAATATTGGCTTTTTGTTGTTTAACCTTGCTTTTATATTCTGTTTCAATTCTTGCTAAAGATTGCTTTCGGGCTTCTTCGTCAATTGAAGTAATAATATACGAAACAAAATAAGCAACTCTTTCTAATTGCGGACCGGAAATATTCAAAACCATTCCCATTCTTGAAGGAACTCCTCTTAAAAACCAAATATGAGAAACCGGAGAAGCCAATTGAATATGACCCATCCTGCCTCTCCTGACGTCGGATTTGGTTATTTCCACACCACAACGATCACAAACTATTCCTTTATAACGAATACCTTTATATTTACCACAATAGCATTGGTAATCTTTTTCTGGACCAAAAATCTTCTGGCAGAAAAGTCCATCTTTTTCTGCTTTATGAGTCCTATAATTGATAGTTTCCGGCTTGGTCACTTCGCCATGAGACCATTCTAAAATATTTTCAGGCGAAGCTAAACGGATTCTAATTGATTCTAAATCTTGTACTTTCATGTTAATTGAATTTAATTTTCACGGCGCCACCATGGGAATCAAGAAATGAAATGGGAGCGTTAGCGACCGTGATATTTCTTATTCTTCTTGGTGTTTTCCTTTAATTTCGACGTTTATTCCCAATGCTTTTAATTCGTTAACTAACAGATAGAAAGAAGCTGGTAAATTGGGCGGTTTAATTGGTTCGCCCTTTAGTATTGCTTCATAAGTTGCCGCTCTTCCAGGGATATCATCGGATTTGATAGTCAACATTTCTTGTAAACAGTGAGCAGCACCATATCCTTCTAAAGCCCAAACTTCCATCTCTCCGAATCTTTGACCTCCGAATTGAGCCTTTCCTCCTAATGGCTGTTGGGTTATTAAAGAATAAGGTCCGATTGATCTCATATGAATTTTATCTTCAACCATATGAATCAACTTCAACATATATATATAACCAACAGTTATTTTCTGAGAAAAAGGAATACCAGTTTGACCATCATATAATGTAATTTTTCCGTCTTGAGGCAAACCAGCTTCTTTTAATTCTTTTTTAATATCTTCTTCATTTGCTCCGGACAAAGATGGGGTAATGGCATGATATCCTAATTTACTGGCAGCCCATCCCAAGTGGGTCTCCAAGATTTGACCGAGGTTCATTCTGGAGGCAACGCTTAATGGATTCAAAACAATATCAACCGGAGTTCCATCTTCCATGAACGGCATCTCTTCTTCGGGTAATATAACAGCAACAATACCTTTGTTACCGTGACGGCCGCAAAGCTTATCTCCGGCTTGTATTTTTCTTAACTCAGCTATTTCAACTTCAATTCTTTTGATTATTCCTGCATCTAAATTATGACCAAGCTCTCTGGAAAATACTTTGATTCCTACCACTCTACCCCTTTTTCCGTGTTCAATCACTAAAGAAGTATCTTTAACGTCTTTGGATTTTTCTCCGAAAATAGCTTTTAATAATCTTTCTTCAGCAGTCAAATCCTCTTTTCCTTTGGGAGATATTTTTCCAACTAAAATATCGTTGGGACCGACTTCAGCTCCAATTCTAATAATTCCTTCTTCATCTAAGTTTCTTAATTTCTCTTCGGAAACATTGGGAATATCTGAAGTGGTTATCTCCGGACCAAGTTTAGTCTCTCGTACATCGCAACCGAAATTTTCCAAATGAATTGAAGTATAAGCATCATGTTTAACTAAATTTTCAGAAATAATTATTGCATCTTCAAAAGTACGTCCTCTCCAAGACATAAAAGAGACTAAAAGATTTCTTCCTAAGGCCAATTGACCCTGATCAATTGCTCCACCACTTGTTAAAACATCTCCTTTTTTAACTTTTTGTCCTTTTTCTACTAATGGCCTCTGATGAAAACAAGTATATTGGTTAGTTCTGATAAAAGTCTTTAACGGATATTTCTTAATTCCTGATTTAATTCCTTTAATTTCAATTTCACTAGCATCAACGACGGTAACTATTCCATCTTCTTGACAAATTACTTCCTGTCCCGAATCTCTGGCTACCCTTTCTTCAGTTCCAGTCATCACTAAAGGCGCCTGAGGATTAACTAAAGGAACTGCCTGTCTCTGCATATTCGAGCCCATTAAAGCTCGGTTAGCATCATCGTTTTGCAAAAAAGGAATGCAAGAAGTACCTATAGAAATAGGCTGTTCAGGGGAAACATCAATAAAATCAACTTCATTTCTGTCCATCATGGTTGGTTTGCCATTTAATCGGCCTTCAATTTGTTCAAATAAAATTTTATTGTTTGCCCCAACTGGAGAATCTCCAGAAGCAATATGATATTTTTCTTCTTCGTAAGCGTTAAGATATTTAATTTCAGAAGTAACCTTGCCATTTTTAACTTTAAAATAAGGGGTTTCAAGAAACCCTAAAGCATTAACACAAGAAAAACCGGCTAAGTGTCCGACTAAACCTATATTGGGTCCCTCTGGAGTTTGGATTGGACAAATTCTTCCATAATGGGATGGCTGAACATCTCTGACTTCAAATCCAGCTCTTTCTCTGGTTAATCCGCCTGGACCGGTAGATGATAATCTGCGTTTATGTTCCAATTCAGCTAAAGGATTTTCGTTATCCATAAATTGAGATAATTGAAAAGAGCTGAAAAATTGATTCACTATTGCCATGAACGGACGAGGGTTAATAATTTGAACAGGAGTCATAGTATAAATATCTAAAGTTGACATTCTGTCTTTGATAATCCTTTCCATTCTCATTAAGCCGACTCTAAGTCTGTTTTTTAAAAGCTCTGATATAGTTCTTAATCTTCTGTTGCCTAAATGGTCAATGAAGTCAGGCTTGGCATTCGGATTGTTATTGAGCCGAATAATTTCTCGGATAACCGCAATAACGTCTTCTGCTTTTAAAAGCCTATCTTCAACTGTAATATCCTGATCTTCTTTTATTTGTTTATTTACTGATTTTTTATCTTTTAATTCATTTAGTCTTTGAGTTATTCTCCAACGACCAACCTTAGAAAGGTCGTATCTTTTAAAATTAAAAAACATATTTTCAAACAATTCGCGAGCTGTTTCTGGGGTAGCTCTATCTCCTGGCCTTAATCTTTGATAAATTTCAATTGCAGCCTCGTCTTGGTTATGACTGAGATCTCTTTTTAATGTTTCTTCAATATATCTTTTTTCTCCAATGTCAACGTCTTTAAAAAGTTTTTCGATTTCTTCATTAGATACATAACCCAAAGCTCTTAAAAAAGTAGTAACCGGAACTTTTCTTTTACGATTAATTTTAACTCCCAAAACACCTGAGATATCTGTCTCAAATTCAAGCCAAGTTCCGCGATTAGGAATAAGTTTAGCTCCAAAGTAATTTCTCCCTCGGTTTGATTTAGCAGTAAAAAAAGCACCCGGTGAACGAATAATTTGTGAAATAATTACTCTTTCTACTCCATTAACGATAAAAGTCCCTCTCTCGGTCATGAGCGGGAAATCAGCTAAAAAGACCTCTTGTTCGGTTGTTTCTTTCGTCCTAAGATTAGATAATCTAATTTTGGCTCTTAGAGGAGCTTCGTAAGAATCATTATTTCTTTTAGCTTCAAAGTCGGAAATATAATTCGGTTCTCCTAATTTATAATCCAGAAATCTTATCTCGAATTTTCCATCAGTATAGTCCCGAATCGGAGAGACTTCGTCAAAAAGTTCTTTAATATCTTTTTTCCAAAACTGCTCCCAACTGTTCTTTTGGGTTCTTAATAAATACGGCTTCTCCAGGGAAAATGATGATTTTCCAAAAAATTTAGTCTTAATCATAAAAATACGAAATATAAAAAAATATTAGACCTTGAGATAGATGCTAAAAAGACCCTAACAGATATTTTAGGGGATTAAAAATTTTTTTGGGCTATTTATTGGACAAAAAAGCTTTCAAAAGATAATTAAATAATTTATGTAATAATGAGTATATCTTTTTCTCAAAAATTTGTCAAGGTTTAAAAACGTAAATCGTAAATTACTGATAGTAAATCGTAATTATTGTTTACTATTTACTGTTTGCCCTTAAATTCTTCCATCTTTTGTTTCAAATCAGCATTATTAGGATTCAGGTCTAAAACTTTTTGTAAAGTATCAATAGCTTTCTTGTTTTCTCCTTGAGTATCATGGGCCATTGCCAAAGAATAAAGAGCATTAGAGTGACTGGGTGATAATCTGACCACTCTCTCTAAAATAATAATAGTCATTCCTCCTCCAAATCCCGCTATTAAAATTTATATATACATATTTTTAAAATTTATCATACTTGACGGAATAAAGTAAATCCCCAAACTTCTTCTACCCCATTTGTTTTTATAATTTCGCAACATTCTTTAAGAGTCGCTCCGGTCTGCCAAAGATCGTCAACTAAAACTACTTTTTTAGGCAGAAATGTTGAGTTTGGTAAAATTCTAAAACAATCTTTCACATTTTTTATTCTTCCTTCTCTATCTAAATTAGTTTGCGATGGCGTATCTTTAATTTTTTCCAACAAATCAATTGTCTTCTTCTCTGTTATTTTTTCTAATTCTCTGGCAATAATTTTACTTTGATTGAACCCTCTCCTTTTTTCTTTTTTTATATACATCGGCACATAAACAATATAGACATCTTTAGAAAAGATAAAAGAAAGAAAGCTTTCAAATCGCGAAATATCTTTTCTCATTACTAAAAATGCTTTTTCTATAAACTCCGAAATGATATCGAAATTTCCTTTGTATTTAATATCATGGAGAGCTGCTTTAGTTATTCCTTCATATTCCCAAATATTCACCAAGCCATCTAATCCATATTTAGTTGAACATTGTAAATGTTTCTGACCGGTAAAGTTTAACTTATCGCATACAGGACAAATTAATGCCGATTCTCCAAGAAAAACATTACAATTGTCACAAATATATTTCCCCTCTTTCCCGCACCCAAAACATGTTTTCGGAAACAACAGATCCGCCACCCCCTCTTTTATTTCTTCTAATAACAATTTATCTCTTTTTTTTAATTTTATTAATAAGTTGATAGGCTAAGCCTATCCAATTTAGTATTAACTGTTACTTAAAATAAATACCAAAGCCGGAGTTGTAGTCCTGTAAAATCTGCGCTTGGGTTCTGGCGTAATTGTGGATGCAGACATCGTCGATAGAACCATTCCAAGTATAAAGAGCGGTTAATCCCGATATTTGTAAGGGAAGAGTAGAATTCGTCAATGTCCCATGAGTTACTGAAGTCCCAGCCACTCCATTTACATAAATCTGATGAGTAGTTCCATCTGAGACTCCAACAATATGATACCAAGTGTTTACTGATGGGTTAATCGCATAAACAGCAGAATGTCCATTTCCATTATAAATATCAAATTTAAATGTATCCTCTGGAGCGTAATAAAGTAAATACCATCCGTTATTAGAATAACTTAATTTATTAGCTATCCTATACTGATAATCACCTAAAGTCATATCTACCGCTGGTTTTACCCACGCTTCAACCATGATTGCACTATTTAATGTTAAACTACTGTTGTCCGCTATTTCTACATAATCGTCCACTCCGTCAAAACTTACAGCGGAACCGGATTTGCCTTCTACCAAAGTAGCTTCAGTAATTGTTCCATCGTTATTATTATAGGTAGAATCGTAAGCAGTAGTGCCTTCACCTTCGTTAAACTTCCACTGAGCCACTGGTCCTCCTTTGTTGTAATGATAGCGAACTTCTGTAGATGATAATGCACGATTGTAAATACGGACTTCGTCTACCTTCCCTTCCATATAACCTGTGCCTTCAATCCTGGAAATATCTAAATCACTGACATTAATACCTGTGCCGGTTGTTACAACAATATGTTGCCATTGATCAGCTACTGCTGTAGTTGTAGCTATTCCATTAACGTAGATTGTGGGGGTCGGTGAAACCAGTGCTGTGACTGTTCCAAAATTTAACCAAATATGGGCTGTTCCATTAAGGTCAACGAGGTATTCTGTTGTTGTTTCCGGATATGCCCAAAAACTAATATTTTTAGCGCTGGTGGGGCCAGTTCCAATATCCACATAGTTATCGGTTTCATTAAAACTCAAAGTACCAGCAATTTTGCCAGTAGTAGCTGTTGCTCCAACTACAACTCCGTCATTCCCATAACTAGAAGAATCTGTGGCATCTGTATAACTATCCGCTAAATTTGTCAGTTTGTTATAAACTCGACTCTCGGCTCTAATATTAACTAATGTAATTATTTTTTTATCGAATTTTTCACTGGTGTCTTGAGTAAAATTAATATATTGACTATAAACATTTTTAATAGGATCTTGTCCAAAAACAATAATTAGTTATCAAAAAAGATAATGCGAATAAAGCGATATAGCTAAATCTCACTCTAAATTCCGGCTGTAAAGAATCTTTTATTCTCTTAAAACCAACTGGTATTTTATCCAAACCTAAATTTAATATTTTCCCCCCATAAGATTCTTTTTTAAAATTTGAACTTAATATGTCTTCTCTGATTGGTAAATTAGTCGGCGGATTAAAAATTTTTTGTTTTGATTTTTGATGATTATTATTCTCTACAATAGTAACTAAATATTCCTCCAACCATTCTCTAGTTGTAACCCAATTACGGCCAAATTTGACTGCCTTAAATTTTCCCTGTCTTGATCTCAAAGATAAATACTCTTGTGAATAATTGCAAGATTCTGATGCTTCTTTTAAGGATATATATTTTCTTCCTATTTCGCTTGACATATAATGTATCGGATAACCAATAATATTAACCTTATATTAGTATAATTATCTTTTTATTCAGATACTGTGTCAAGCTAAAATTGTGGATAATTTTTTGCTCTTTTCCGATAACCGATATGTTCTTTTCTAAAGCCAAAAACTGGTTTAAAAATATTTAAACCAGAATTAAAAAAATAACACGAAATATTTTAATAAGTTTTCATATTTTGCAGTATTCCGATTGCGATAAAAGTCATAATTAAATTAGATCCTCCATAGCTCAATAATGGCAAAGGAATACCAACTACCGGCAAAATACCGATATTCATACCGATATTAATAAAAACTTGAGAAATTAAGACAATAGCGAACCCAGAAGCGAATAATCGGGGAAAATTACTTTGAGAATTAATGGCAATTTTTATTATTCTCCAAATCAATATTAAAAACAAAAGTAAAATAACCGATACGCCGATTAAACCGAATTCTTCAGCAACAGCTGCAAAAACAAAATCCGTTTGCGGCTCGGGTAAAAATCCGTATTGAGTTTGAGAGCCCATTAAAAAACCCTTACCCCAAATACCGCCGGATCCGACGGCTATTTGAGCTTGAGCCTGATTCCAGCCAGCGCCCAATGGTTCGCTTTGTGGTAAAAAAAATGTTGTAATTCTTATTTTTTGATAATCTTTTAAAACATTGCTCCAACTAAATAAAAATATTAAAAGGAAGCATAAAATCAATATAAAAAAATGACGAGTTTCTATGCCCGAAATAATTAAAATACCCAACCATAAAGCAATAAGAATAAGTACTGATCCCAGATTGGGCTGAAAAAAAATTAAAATTATTGGAATAAGAACATAAAAACCAGATATAAAAATATGGAAAATTCTATACATCTCAATATGGCGCATAGAAAAATATTTAGCCAACAATATAATTAAAACTAATTTAACTAGTTCTGATGGGTCCAAAGAAAAAGGTCCTAATTTATACCAAGATTTTATGCCTCGGATAGTTGGAGCAAATAAAAAAAGAGACAATAGGGCCAGGCAGGAAATAAAATAAAATAACAATATTAAATAAGGGTCTTCTCTAAGTGTTCGCCAATCAAAAAAACTGAATAAAAACATAAAAAAAAGAGCAGTAATGAAAAAGATTATCTGTTTGTTAAAATTAGAAAAATCTCCGACCGAAGAACTATAAAGAGAAAGCATTCCGAAGCCGAATAAAAGAACGGCTGACATAATAAGAATCCAGTCAAATCTTTTAATATGATATAAAAAAGAGTTCATGATTATATTTAGTATAAAGTATGAAGTATGAAAAATCTATTAAAGCTATATAGAGAACGGATCCCCTATTAGCTTTTTAATAACTTTAGAAATTCTTTTTCGCTTAGTATCTTTACGCCCAATCTCTTAGCGTCATTAAGTTTAGAACCAGGTTTTTCTCCAATAACAAGATAGCTGGTATTTTTCGAAATTGATTCTGGTGTTTTTCCTCCCGATTCTCTAATGTTTTGTTTTGCAATATCGCGGCTCATTGACTTTAAGCTTCCAGTTAAAACAAAACTTAACCCATTCAATATCGTTTTTCTTCCTTCTTTTTGTCTTGAATTAGTTATCTTCACCCCCGCTCTGATAAGTTTATCAATTAATTCCGAGTTTTGTTTTTCTTGGAGGAAATTGTAAATTGATTGAGAAACTGTTGGCCCGATATTTTTAATTTGTTCTAAATCACAAAGTGATGCCTTTTTAAGTTTTTTTAATGAATTCATACCAAAAGCAATTAAATCGCGAATTGTTTCTTCACCCACATTTCTAATTCCTAGAGAATAAATAAATTTTTCTAAAGAAATTTTCTTACTAGATTGAATAGCTTCAACAAGATTTTTGGCCGATTTTTCGGCAAATCCCTCTAAGGGAATAATGTCGCCTGCCTGTAATCCAAATAAATCTGCGAGGTCTGAAATTAAGCCAGCGTCTAATAATTTATCAATAATTTCTGGTCCTAAACCGACTATATTAAAAGCATTTTTAGAAACGAAATGATAAAAATTCTTATAACGACGAGCAAGACAAGATGGATTAAGACACCTTAAGATAACTTCTCCAACCGGCTTAACAAGCTTGCTATGACAAGACGGACAGACTAAAGGAATTTTAACCTCTTTCTCTTTCCCTACCCTTAATTCAGGTAAAACCTTAATAATATCAGGAATGACGTCTCCTGCTCGACCAACAATAACCGTGTCTTTAATTTTTAATCCCAATCTTTTTATCTCATCTTCATTATGAAGAGTTGCCCGGGAAATAATAACTCCACCAACTTCAACCGGCTTTAAAATAGCTACTGGAGTAATGGCCCCTGTCCGACCTACTTGAAACTTGACATCAATTACTTCAGTAATTGATTGCTCGGGAGAAAATTTAAATGCCCTTACAGCACGTGGGCTTTTACCCGCTACTCCTAATTTTTCAAAAATTGATTTATTATTAACACTAACCACTATACCGTCAATTTGAAAAGGTAAATTATCTCTTTTTTTTATAATTTCTCTCCAGAAATTCATTATTTCATTTAAATTCTGACACTCTTTACCTTTATCTGTTTTAAAACCCAAAGACTTTAAAATTTGGTGCTCTTGAGAATGTTTAACCTGCCCTAAATCAGAGACGATACCGTAAGCAAAAAAATCTAAAGGCCTGGAAGCGGCTAATTTAGAGTCTAGTTGTCTAATAGAACCTGCGGCTAGATTACGAGGATTAGCAAAGGTTTTTTCTCCTTTTTTTTCTAATCGTTCGTTCAGCTTATCGAATTTCTGCTTTTCCATATAAACTTCTCCTCTGACTTCAATCTCTCTATTGTTAATTTTTTTCTTTATTATAGTTTTAATGATTTCATTGGGAAAATTTCCTCGTAATTCTAATTTTAAAGGAATACTTTGAATAGTTTTTAAATTTTGAGTGACATTCTCACCCGTCTTACCGTCTCCCCGAGTAGATCCATTAATTAAAATGCTATTTTTATAAACTAAACTAATGGCAAAACCATCAATTTTTAATTCAGTAAAAAAATCTAATTGTTGCGAGGGTGATAATCTTTTAAGATAATTCTGCCAATCTTGTAATTCTTCTTCTGAAAAAATGTCTTCTATGGAAAGCATCGGCACTGTATGTTTGGTTTTTTTAAATTCTTTTAAAGGCTTGCCGGCAACTCTTTGAGTAGGAGAATCGGCTGTTATCAAATCCGGAAACATTTGCTCTAATTTATACAGTTCATGCTTTAGGGAATCCAGAGCCGAATCTAAAATATCCTGTTTATTTAGAACATGATAAATATAACGCTGATGATTAATAAGTTCTTTGAGCTTTTCAACTCTTTGTCTGGCTTGTTCTTTATTCATTATCTTGTGACTTGAATAGCTCTTCTGGTAGCTCGATAAGTTCCAACTGATTTGATAATAGTAGAAGTATCAGTCACTTGAATCTCTACGCTGTGTTCTTTACCGTTGATAACGTCGGTAAAACGACAGGTGCAATTACTGCAACTTATCAAATCACAATCATCACCCCAAATTGTGCAAGTATCCCATTCTGTGGCAATATTACAAATATTGCAAAGCCCTCTTGATCCTCCCTCCGGTATTACTATATTATCCAAATAAAGAGTTTTTTCTATGCCTGTTTCAGCAGCATAAAAAGCAATGACCGAATTATTCATATTTCTCATAATTTTAATTTCTGATACTAAAAGGTAGTTAGTTCCTAAACCGATAGTCAGCAAAATAGTCATGATCATAAAAGCCAGATATATTGATACGCCTTTTTGTGATTTAGTATTGAACATCTAATTTTCTTTGAGAAATAGTTGTCTGAATTTGCATTTCGACTTGTTGCTCAACTTTTGCCCCAGTTCCTTTTATATTTAAAGAAAGAGTGACTCGGGGTTGTAAATTATCAAATTGAGAATTGCCTAATAAACTGATATTAAAATTATTAATTGCTAAAGCGCTTGATGTTAATTCGGAAACCACGCCAGCATTGTTTTCCATTAGTTGATAGTTAGATAAATAAAATTCTTGGCAGTCTCCTTTATAATTCATAAATCTAATACCTTGATCGGAATAAGTTATTTCGTAATTCGATTTGGCAGTAATACAAATTCCTGAAATATCTTTATTAGCCATTCTGATAGCTCGACTTGTATATTCCTCTAAATAGCTAATTTGGCTAAAAAGTTCCTGCATTGCTAGCAATCTCCTTTGAGCCTGCAAAACAGACACAAAAACGCCGGAAGTGATGGCAATTATTAAAGAAAAAATAGTCATTGAAACCAAAAGTTCAATTAGCGTGAAACCCCGGTGTGTTTTTCCATATTTTATATCTTTTTTGTTTTTTTCTTTTTTCATATCAATATTAATACCAGTTAAAAAGAATTTCTGAAACGTTGATACTGTTAGTTTTTCCTTTGTCTGTCCAAAAAACATCAACTGTTATTTCAATTTTGTCAGAACTAACTTGATTTAACCTAATCTTTCTTTGGAATTTAGCATTAACATTAAAAGAACAGACATAAAAACCGTCTATAACTTGAAGGTAATTCTTGCCACTACAATTAACGTTATCGGGTATGGACTGGCTCCGGTAATCAAAATTATAATAATCAGCACCTAAAGAAAAATTATCTGTCCATACACCGACTCCAGTTTTGGCCATTTTTAGAACATTACCGTCCCTAATATTTCTGGCTACCTCAATTCCGTCTTGAGCTAGATAAACGGCTATTAAGCGAGAATTAGTTAAATCAACATAAGAAGAGGATTGAACGACTAAACTAAAAACGGCGGCTATACCAATATTAATTATAAAAATAGCCGCGATCATTTCTATTATTGTAAATCCGTTCTTTTTTATCATTCTATTGAAATCAATCCCGCTATATTAATTTTAACAGTTTTTGAAGATAATCCGACAGCTGAGGGATCACTGATTACAATAGATTTTGGCGCCCCATAAACAGTTGGATCAGGAGGGACAAAAACGATAGTGGCTGATGTTTGAAAAATTGTTCCACCATCTAAATAAATATCATCTCCTATTTTTTCATTCAAGTCATATTGACGGTCTGCGTCTAAATCAGCGAACAAAACATAGAAATTATTGCCAACAATAATTTTTATTCCGTAACCGCCTGGAGAGATTACACCATCAAACTCGGCTGAAGACATTGCCATTTCTTGAACCCTTCTGAAATCTTGAGCTAATTTATAAGTAGAAGTTACTATAGAGAATTGTTTTTCGCCTAGCCCCAAATTGGGCAAAACCAAAACTGACAGCAATGATATTATTGAAAGCACTATTAATAATTCAATTAAAGTAAATCCTTTATTCATAAAAAGAAAAGGTTAAAATACCAATCAATAATCTGTTGGCCGTACAAAAGAGCAATAATCGTTCCAATTACTAAAAACGGTCCAAAAGGAACTTCTGATTTAAGAGTTTTTCTACTTTTAACTATCAATAATAAACCAATGACCGCTCCTATAAAAAAAGATAGAAACAAGGCAACTAATATATTGGGAAAACCTAAAAATAAACCCATTAAAAAAGCCAACTTAACATCGCCGAAGCCAAGCCATTGACCTTTAGAAATAAGATAAATCAGCAAGAAAAAACCTGAAGCGCCGAGAGCAGCGGGAAGAGTATTAAGCATTAAGTATGGAGTATGGCGTATAATATATAAAGAAAAAATATTGTAGAAAACAGCAATAGCAATAGCGGAATAGATAATTTGGTCGGGGATAATATAATGCTTTAAATCGTAAACAAAAATAATAATCAAAAAACAGATAATTAGTAAATAGTAAATAGTAGATGACAAACCGTAAATAGTAAAATTAAAAATCAAAAGAAACAATAAACTAGTGAAAAGCTCAACTAAAGGATATTGCCAAGAAATTGGTTTTTTACAATAACGGCATTTTCCTTTAAGGAATAAGAAACTTAAAATCGGAATAAGGTCTAATGCCGATAAAGTATGATTACATTGAGGACAAAAAGAACGACCAGTCAAAAAACTTTTGTCGGTTTCTAAACGATAAATAACGCAATTTAAAAAAGATCCGGTTGTCAGACCTAAAATAAAAACAAAAAAATTAATAAATAAACTAATCATTGTTTTATTTTACCTTTTTGACAGTTTATACTCAATCCTAAAACAAACTCCGCCGTTAAGGGCGGAGTTTAATATCACTCTAAAATCATTTATGATTTTTTAGTAACAACAAGCACTTAAGGTTGGAACAGTAGTTGATTCATTTGTTCCTTCTTCACTAGCACAGAAATAAGTAGTACTAGTACCACCTTCTAAAATAGCATAAGCACAAAAACTTTGGTCATCAGCAATATTGTTTACCCACTGATAATGCTGACTTGAAAGAGGGTCATCTAAGGCCCCTAAATAGGTTCCTATAGCTGGAGTGCCGGTACCGAGTCCGTCATTAGTTAAATAAGCCTCATCATCGTCATAATACATTTCTTGAGCAGAAACGATTTGCCTTATATCAGATTGCCTATTGGCAT
This sequence comes from Patescibacteria group bacterium, assembly GCA_018813025.1. GTDB lineage: Bacteria > Patescibacteriota > Minisyncoccia > Minisyncoccales > DG-74-3 > JAHJCL01. The sequence goes on along the minus strand of JAHJCL010000020.1, from coordinate 5,373 downwards.
CTCTGGCTTTTTCTCGGGCTCCGCCTAAAGACACTAATACAATTGAAGATAAAATACCAATAATAGCGATTACCACCAAAAGCTCAATTAGAGTAAAACCTTTTTTGTTTTGAATCATTTTATTAATTTATCAACTTTAAGCACAATCGACCGACTTTTAATCTAATATTCTATGGACAAGCTGTCATGCTAACTGGATAAGAAGCCATAGTATTGACTCCTTTTTCACTGGCTGCAAACCAATTACCATCTGAAAGCTTGGCATAAATGCAATATTCAGATCCAACTACGCTGGTAATAGCACAATAAGTTCCAGTGATCAATTCTGCAGAATCGTCAGTAGTACAAGCAATTGAAGATCCTCCGCCAGGATCACTAGGCATAGTTGGCATATAGGTTCCGATAGCTGCTGTTGTCAATCTGCCAGAGAGAGCAGTAATAGCTAGATAACTACCAACCGGAGAGCAAGCAGCATCATCAGAGCACATTTCCATTGCTAAAGAAATCTGCCTAATGTCAGATTGTCTTTTAGCATCTCTTGATTTCTTTCTGGCTGGGGCTAAAGAAACTAAAACAATTGAAGAGAGCATTCCAATAATAGCAATTACTACTAGAAGCTCAATTAACGTAAAACCTTGTTTTGTCTTTTTGTTAAAAATTGAATTTTTTTTGTTCATCTTTTGTGAAATTAAGAATTAAAATATAAAGCCTCGACCTTTTTTTGTTTTTCTATTTTATACTTTATTATACAACTGACTGAATAAAACAACAAGTAAAATTTTCCACAAACTAAAAAGTCATTATACTATACATGGGCATTAACACAGCAAACATTAATCCTCCAACTATAAGACCCAAAAACATAATTAAAAGCGGCTCTAGAGAACTTAATAAGTTCTCTATCATTCTTTCCGTTTCTTTTTGGTAAAAGTTAACCACGCTCATAAGAGATTTATCTAGGGTTCCTGTTCTTTCTCCCACTGAAACCATTTGATAAAACATCGGAGGAAAAATACCTGGTGCAGTTTTTAGAACAAAAGAAATAGGATCACCCTTTTTAACTCCTTCTTCGGCCTTTAGAATAATTTCTTTATAAGCAGCATTACTGACAATGTCAGAAGTTATGTTTAAAGCCCTGGCAATCGGTAATCCTCCGGAAATCAATGTTGAAAGATTTTCAGCAAACCGAGAAAGATAAAACATTTTAAGAAAAGGACCGACGCCGGGCAATTTAAGAAATAATTTATCAAAAAACATTTTACCTTCTTGGCTTTTATAGTATCGGGCTAGATAAACAATCAAACCAACTCCACCTGCAAAGATAGCTAAAAACCACTTTTTAATGAAATCAGTCAAACTTATAACTAAAACTGTCGGCAAAGGCATTTCTTGCCCTGTTTCTTTTAAAACACTAGTTATATTGGGAATAATATAAAAAACCATAACTAAGACAACCAAAAGAACGAAAAATAAAACTAAAGCAGGATAAATCATTGCTCCTTGAATTTTATTAGTCAAACGATATTCCCTTTCTAAGTGTTCAGCTAAATAATCAAGCGACTCTGAAAGCTTACCCGAAGCTTCTCCTGCCTTAACCATGGCGATGTAGAAAGATGAGAACATTTTGGGAAAGCGAGATAAAGCTTCAGAGAAATTAGTTCCTCCTTCCACTTCTCCGGATATAGATAAAATTCTTTCTTTCAGTTCAATATTTTTTGTCTCTTGTTCAGCTAAAATTTGAAGGGCCTCAACTAAAGGAATTTTAGAACTAAACATTATAGCTAATTGTCTGGAAAATAAAATAACATCTTTGTGAGAAATTCTTTCGAAAATCATTATCTTTTTAGCATAAACCGGAGGCCTACTGGTTTCCTCTAAAAGAGTGACAAAAAGATTTTGTCTTTGTAAAAGATCAATAGCCACCTCTTTTGATGAGGCTTCGACTACTCCGCTTTGAACTTGACCATCTTGAGTTCTTGCTTGGTAATTAAATTTCATTTAACGGGTAAGCATTTTTAATTCGGTTGGACTTAAAGAGTAATTAAGAGCGTTTTCTAAAGAAATTTCTCTTTGTTTGACTAAATTAGCCAATGACCTGTTTAAAGAAATCATGCCATTATCAGCCGAGGTTTCAATAACTAAAGGCAATTCATGAATTTTATTCTCTCTAATCAGATTAGCTACTGCCGGATTGGCCATCATTATTTCGGTTGCCGGGATTAATCCTCCTTTTAATCTGGGAATTAATCTTTGAGAAACTACTCCCAATAAAGAACCGGATAGTTGGGCTCTAATTTGCTGTTGCTGTTCGGACGGAAAAGTATCAACAATACGATGGATAGTTTGGGAAGCGGAATTGGTGTGTAGAGTAGCGAAAACTAAATGACCGGTTTCAGCGGCAGTAATTGCAGCGGCCATTGTCTCAGGGTCTCTCATTTCTCCAACCATAATAACGTCTGGATCTTGACGAAAAGTTGAACGTAAGGCATTGGCAAAAGAAAGAGTGTCACGATTCACCTCTCTTTGTTCAATTACAGATCGGTCATCTTTAAAAACATATTCAACCGGATCCTCAATGGTAATAATGTGAACTGCTTGACTATGATTGATTGAATCAATTAAAGAAGCTAAAGTTGTTGATTTTCCATGAGAGGAAGGACCGGTAATGACAACAAAACCCTGAGTGGCTTTGGTAAAATCATTTAAAATATCAGGTAAATTCAACTCTTTGATAGTGGGAATTTGGGAACTTACTAATCGTAAAGCACAAGCGATAGTTTCTCTTTGAAAGAAAGTATTAACCCTGAATCGAGCTCGGTCTTGAAAGTTATAAGAAAGATCTAATTCTTTTTTATCCAAAAAACGGGTAAAATCATTTTCAGCCATTAATGCTTGAACTAAACCCTTAGTATCTTCACCTGTTAATATTGGCTCTTTTAAGAGAGGGATTAAATTACCCGATATTCTAACAACCGGAGGATGACCGACTGAAAAATGCAAATCGGAAGCCTGCTGTTTGATTGTAATTTCCAAAAGTTTCTCTAATTTTTTAGCATAATCAACCATAATATCTTTAAATAAATAATAATTTACTAATTAGGAATAATTTGCTTTATTTCTTTGATTATTTCCGATGGAGTATAATGAGCTTTAATTAAATATTTATTAGCTCCCATCTGTAATCCTTTTTCTACTTCGTATTTCTGACCGAGATTAGAAAGGATAATTATCGGAATATCTTTAAATTGAGGAAATGATTTAATTTGTTTTAAACACTCCAACCCAGTTAATTTTGGCAGGACAATATCTAAAAGAATTAAATCGGGATTGCCATCTTTAATTTTTTTCAAAGCATCTTCTCCGTCGGTCGAAGATTGAACATCAAATCCAGCTTCTTTTAACTTAGTGCTATAAATATCAATAATGAATGGATCATCTTCAACCAATAAAATATTTTTCTGTTTATTAATATTATTCATAATTATTCTTTCGTAACCCTAATTATTTCCTCGATTGTGGTTAAACCAGATAAAACTTTCAGGATCCCGTCTTGCCTGATAGTTATCATTCCTTGACGTTCAGCTTCTTTTAAAACTTTACTCTCTAATGCTTGCTTTTTTAAAATTATATCTGCTAACTGTGGAGTCATTATTAAAACCTCAAAAATGCCAATTCGTCCGCTGAATCCGGTATTGTTACACTTTTTACAACCGGTCGGTTGCCAAATCTTAAAACCTTCCTTTAAATTAATTTCTGTTTTAGCTTCAACCGGTAATGTAGCTAATTCTTTCATAATAATTTCTTTAGTTTCCTTTTTAGGAATTATTTCTTTTTTACAAACATTACAAAGTTGCATTACTAACCTTTGAGCTAAAATAATATTTAAAGTTGATGGAATTAAATAGGGTTCAATACCCATATCAATCATCCTGGGAATAACGCCGATGGCATTATTAGTATGAAGTGATGACAAAACAATATGACCGGTTAAAGCGGCGTGGATTACTAAAAAAGCTGTCTCATTATCACGAATCTCACCGACCATGATAATATTAGGGTCTTGTCTTAAAACATGCCTTAGACCTTGGGCAAAATCATAACCAATAGAAGGCATAACTTGTGATTGATTGACTCCGTCAATAAAATATTCAGCCGGGTCTTCTAAACTGACAATATTAACGTCGTCATTATTTAAAAGATGCAAAATAGCATAAAGGGTTGTACTTTTACCGGATCCGGTTGGACCAGTTGATAAAATTAAACCATAAGGTTTTTTAATTGCATCTTGTAAAGCGCGAAGATTCCTACCACTAAATCCCAAATCTTTAAAGCTTTTCATTCCTATTAACGGGTCTAAAACTCTAATAGCTACTTTCTCGCCCAATGTTGTTGGTAATGTTGAAACTCTGAAATCAATCTGTTTACTACCAATGACTGTTGAAAATCGACCATCTTGCGGAATTCTTGATTCGTCTATTCTTAGATTAGCTAAAATTTTAATCCTGGCGATCACCGCCGGATGTATTTTTAATGGTAATAAAATAGAGGAATGTAGTTGTCCCAATAACCTAAATCTTATTCTTAATTCATCGTGAGTCGGCTCAATATGTATGTCTGAGGCATTACCATCGACGGCCTGTCTCAAAATAACAGCTACAATTTTAGTAATCGGAGCTTCTTCAGCCAATCTGGCGAATTCATCAATTGTCTGAGAACTAGAGCCGATTAGACTTGTTTCCAACTCTGTTTGTAATTCTTCTAAAGCTTGTCCTACCTCTTTTTTAAGATCTCGATACTGCCCCAGAAGATTATTAAAAGTTGTTAAGGTAATTAAAAAAACCCTGTAATTAAAATTATTTTGGCGAGCTAAAAATTTTAATGCTTCCTGGGCTTTCAAATCTTCGGGATTAGTCATTCCTACTTCCAAATAATTATCTTTTTTAATTAAAGGAATCATTTGATAATATTTAGCTGTTTCTTCCGGTATTAATGCCAAAGTTTCTAAAGGTACTTCGTCAACTTCGACTGCTTTAATAGGTATATTGAGTATTTCAGATTTTAGAGAAAACAGTTCCTCTTCTTTGATAATCCTTTTTTCCAACAAAAATTCTTCTTCCTTTTTACCCTTCTTTTTCATTTCAAACTCTAAAGCAGCGATGTTTTCTTCTTTAATGATTCCCTTATTAAATAATTCTCTTATCAAAGACATATTTTAAAATAATTTCTAATTTATCAAAACCATTTGTTTCGTTTTTGCTTACTTTGCTTTTGATTATTTCAACTTTTTGAATCCAGTTCTCCTTTTCAAGAATTTTTGCGATCTCAAATTTTATTTTGCTCATAGGCAAAACCACCTCATGCTTGCCTGTAGCT
>JAHJCL010000019.1 GCA_018813025.1 Patescibacteria group bacterium | reverse complement strand
TTTAATTTTTTTAATTTTTTTAAGCTATTTCTATTGGGGAAAATGTAGTTAATTTGTTGTGGAAATATTGTTCTTTTTTATACTGTAAACTTGTGTTAATTTTCCTCTCTATTTTTATTCACAATTAATTGATATTTTTTACACTCTTTATTCACAGTAAAACTAAGCACTGAAAACCTGTTGTCTAATAAGTCCGATTTCCTCGGCGGTATTACTGTTTTTCTTTATTTCTTTTGACATTTTTTCATAAGCATAAATAGCAGTAGTGTGGTCTCTTCCACCAAATTTTTGACCAATAAATGGGTAAGAATTCTTTAATTCTTCTCTTAATAAATACATTGCTATTTGGCGTGGTTTAACCACCTCTTGTCTTCTTGAGGAAGACAAGACATCTTTCTCTTTGAGGTCATAAAAATCAGCAACTGCCTTAATAACTGCTTTGGGTGTAATGAGTTTTTTAGGAGCCAAAACGAGTTTTTGAAGGAGAGATTTGGCTATTCCAACGTCAACAACTTGTTGAGTTAAATTTTGATGAGCTAAAAGTCTTAACAATGCTCCTTCTAATTCCCTAACATTTTTTTCAATATTAGAAGCAATATAATCTAAAATATCATCTGAAAAATTTAATTTTCTTTCTTGACATTTTGTTTTCAAAATAGCCAATCTGGTTTCATAGTCCGGATAACTAATATCAGCAATCATCCCGCCTTCGAAACGAGATCTTAATCTTTCAGCTAAAGCAGAGATGGCTTTAGGAGGCCTATCAGAGGAAAGAACGATTTGTTTATTGTTTTCATAGAGATGATTAAAAATATGGAAAAATTCTTCTTGAGTTTTTTCTTTCCCGGATAAAAATTGAATATCATCAAAAATTAATACGTCAACATTTCTATATTTAGCTTTAAAACTTTCAATTCCATCTTTTTTTCTAATAGCCGAAATTAGTCCTGAGGTAAATCTTTCAGAAGGAATGTATTGAACTTTTTTTAAAGAAAGATTAGTGACGATTTCATTACCGATTGCTTGTAAAAGATGGGTTTTCCCTAATCCCACCCGACCGTAGACAAAAAGAGGATTATATACCTTACCTGGATTTTGAGATACGGCCCATCCGGCAGCATGCGCCAACTCATTAAAAGGCCCGATTACAAAACTGTCAAAAGTATACTTAGAATTAATATTGGCTTCTTTTTGATTTTGAAATTCCTGGAGGCCCAATTGTCCTTCCGCAGGAAAAACAGTGGTACTCCTCCTTAATATTTTTGCCTCCATTTTTCCTACCTGGTATTCTATTTCTTTAATTTGAGGATTTAAATCGTGCAGTATTTTTAAAATAGTTTTTCCGTATTTATTTTGAATCCATTCTTTGGCAAAAGAATTAGTAATAGAAATTGTGGCTTTTCCGTCATTTTGCTCTGTGATACCAGTGTTTTTAAACCAAGTAGCAAAATTAGCCGGGGAGATATTAAGTTGGATTTGGGCTAAAGTAGCCTGCCAAATTTCTTCGTTATTCATTGTTTTCTAAATTCTAAAATTAAAGAAATTAAGACTAACCAGCGAGAATAATTAGATAGACCATTATACCAACAGTAGAGCTAAAGTCAAAATGAGCATGAAACGATACGAAAATTAAAATAAAGTGGATAACTTGTGGATATCTTGTGTCTTCTTTTAATATATTTTAAATACAATAAATAGTCTAATTATAAAAATAACTTGGGTGGATTGAATTTATTGACCATAGTTGACTTGGGGTTATTTTTCTGTAAAATAAACACATAGTTTGTTTCATAAATGAAATAAAGACATATTTTAAGAAAAATTAATATTCAATAAGATGTCAAAGACATATCAGCCAAAAGTTAAAAAAAGAAAAAGAACCCATGGTTTTTTAGAAAGACAATCTAAAAAAGCAGGGCAAAGGGTTTTAGCTAACAGAAGAAGAAAAGGCCGAAAGAAGCTCTCTGTTTAGTTTTGTCATAGTTAGACCAGGTCTAATTAACAATAACGTGCTTAATAAATCACACCGTTTAAAAAAGAATAATGATATTGTTAAAGTTCTGAAAGAAGGAAAAAAATTTATTGAAAGTTTTTTAATCATTAAAACGTTGCCAAATAATTTAGAAGAAACGAGATTCGCTTTTATTATTTCTAAAAAATTCTCTAAAAAAGCAGTTGTCAGAAATAGAATTCGGAGGCAAATCAGTGAAGGGATAAAAGACAATTTAGAAACAATAAAAAAAGGAATAGATGTAGTAATATTGTCTATTCCGGGAGTCCAAGAGCGGGACACAGAAGAGGTTAGAAAAACTGTAAAAAAACTTCTCGACAAAGCCAATCTTATTACGAAGTAACATTTATTAAGAAGTAATAATATTACAAAATAGTTTTATCAAACAAAACAATGAATTTTATATCTCAAATATTTAATTTATTCTTATATCAGCCACTTTTTAATGCGCTGATTTTTCTCTATCAATTTTTACCGGGTAGAGATTTTGGCATAGCTATTATTGTTTTAACCAGCATAATCAGGATTATTTTAGCTCCGTTAATGATGAAGTCTTTGAAATCTCAAAAATTGATGACGACTATCCAGCCAGAGATTAAAGAGTTACAGCAAAAATATAAAGATAATCCTAAAAAACAGACAGAAGAGATTATGGCTGTTTACAAAAACAACAATATCAATCCTTTAGACGGTTTGGTCTTACTTTTAATTCAACTGCCAATATTGATTGCCCTTTACCGCGTATTTTGGGTAGGTCTTCGTCCGGAAGAGTTAGGCTATCTTTATTCTTTCGTTTCCGCTCCGGAAATTATTAATTTCACATTTTTAGGGTTAATCAATCTTTCTCAACCAAATTTATTACTGGCTGTTTTAGCGGGTATTGCTCAATTGATTCAATCTAAAACAATGCCTCAAGCCAAAAAAAGTATTACTGATAAAAACAATAAAGATCAAACCATGGAAACCATATCTAAACAAATGCTTTACTTTTTTCCTATCATAACCGTATTAATACTTCTAAAAATGCCATCAGCGGTTGGACTTTATTGGACAGTCACCACGGTTTTTTCAATCATTCAACAACACTTAATTTTTAAAAAGATATGAATTTGGAAGATAATTTAGACCAAATAAAACAAATCGTCAAAGATTTTTTTAAAAAAACTTGTTTTGATTTAGAGGTATATTTCTTACCCATTAAAGACAATACTCTTTCAATTGAAATTAAAACAATTGAACCACAGATTCTAATCGGAGAAGGAGGTCAAACATTAGCCGATTTACAACATATTTTAAAAGCTATTTTGAGAAGAAAAACCGAAGCACCCTTCTATTTAAATATAGATATTAATGATTATAAAAAGAAAAAAATTGAATATTTAAAAGAATTGGCCCGAGCTACGGCTGATGAAGTAGTATTAAATAAAAAAGAAAAAGAGCTTATGCCAATGCGCTCCTTTGAAAGAAGAATAGTTCATATGGAGTTGGCTGAAAGAGAAGATATCACCACTGAAAGTATCGGTAATGAACCGGAAAGAAAAATAGTTATTAAACCAGCTGGTTAATATATCAACATAACAAAAAAGAAGAGGCGTTATGCCTCTTCTTTTTGTTTAGTTTCTGCTTGCCTTTTAGCTTCTTTTATCTTCAAGACTTCTTCCGGGTTAGTGGTAATTATCTGATCTTCGGTGTAAGAAGCCACCACTTTAATAGCAACATGTTTTTGTCCGGCAAAAAATATTCCTTCCCCTACTTCGGCTTCCAAAAGTAGATACTTTTCTTCTTCAGTCAGATTAAATGTTTTTTGCACTAAGTCGATTGTTGCTGATGATTGTTTTAAAAGTATTTGTAAAGATGAGTTAGTGATAATCGGTTTGCCATATTCTGATTTCATAAAGTCACCGACATCTTGAGTGATAGTAGTGACCCCCAACCAATATTTTCTCGCTCTTTTGGCCATACCGTAAAGAAAAGATGCGCCATCATCGGATTGCATTATCCACCAAGCTTCATCAACCACCAAAATCCTCTTTTTTAATTCAGACCTAACTTTGTTCCAGATGTAGCGCATAATAATAAACATAGCTATCGGTCTAAATTCATCCTCCATATCTCTAATTCCGAAAACAACCAATGATTCGTCAGTAGAGATATTAGTTAATTGGTTAAAAAATTGAGAGAATGTTCCTTTAGTAAATTTTCTTATTCTATTGACCAAAGATTCAGTTCCTTCCATGTTTTTTAAAACTGATTCTAAATCTTCCATTATAGGTATATTTTCTTTCCAAGTAGACGGGTCGCTTTGGATAGTGATATCTTTAGCGGCATAAGTTTCGCTTATAGCTCTATCCATTATCGCATCTTCTTCCGGGGTTAATCCGCCAAGCATTATCCTCATTAAACCAACCAAATTGATAATATTAGAACGCAGTACATCATCCGGGTCTTCGTCCTCTCTAGGAGTAGGTAAATCAAAAGGATTGATGTGATTTTCGGAACTTAAAGAGATATTAAAGAAAGATCCGCCAACTGCATCGGATAAGAATTGGTATTCGTTTTCCGGATCAAGAATAATAACATCAACACCAACCATTAAAGAACGCAAAACCTCTAATTTTACAGCGTATGATTTACCCGAACCGCTTTTGGCAAAAAGAATAGAATTAGCGTTTTCCAAACTGAATCGGTCAAATAAAATTAAGGAATTATTGTGTCGATTAACGCCATAAAGGATTCCGTCATTGGAACTCAAATCAAATGAAGTGAATGGAAAAAGAGAAGATAACGGTTCGGTGTTCATTGGAGTATGGACTTGAAGCTGGTCTAATCCATAAGGGGCGCAAGAATTAAATCCTTCCTTCTGCTGATAAAGAGCCGGTTTAATATAGATTAAACGTGATTCTAACATTGACCTTAATGTATTTTCAACGTCTTTAATTTCCTTTTCCTCATTGCCATAAACAGTTAAATAAAGCCCTAATTTAAATATTTTTTCTTGAGCGGTTTGCAACCTGTCTCTTAAAGTTTCTAAATCTTGATAAGAGGTTTCTAATTCCGGTTCTCTAATCAAACCCTTCTCTCCTCTTTCTGCCATTTCAGCCTGCACTTCAGTTACTTTTCTTCTTAATTGTTTCAAAATAGTTCCAGTGTCGACTGGATCGATAAAGATGGAAATATCCATCGGAGTTTCTAAATTAATAATCGGAGAAAACCAGCCTGTGCTTAAATATCTGGGATAGGAAAAAATAAAAAACGGTTTAGCAAATCTTTTGCCAAGCTTTAAGAAATCAGGAGAAAGCATAATTGAAGACGGAGCAATAATATCTTTAACCTCCAATGCTTTTCTATCAAAAACATCTTCTGTTAATTCTTTAATTAAAGGTTTTTTTCTCTTAAATAATGCCATTATTTCTATTTAATTAATTCCGGAGGAATTTCCGGATAATAACCCACTTCAGCTTCTTCGGGATGATGAAGTGACCAGTAAAGTTCAATCAGTTCGGATGTATTTAACGGAACGCATTTTAATCCGCATCTTCTTAACCCTGAAGCCACAAACTCCATTCTTTGCCATAATTGGGATTTAGCTCTTTGAAATTGGTCATCGTCACTATTTGATGTTTTAGTCTTAGCGAAATTAGGAATATTAATAAAAGAAAAAGGAACAGTGACGAAAAAATTCTTAGACATAATTGATCCACCGGAAATAATTTCTTGTATAAACTCTCTATATCCGGCAGTTTGAACTTTCAGAAGTTCATTTTCTTGTTTTTCTTCTAAATCCTTTAATTTATCTAAATAACCGGTGATATTTAACCTTCTTGATTGAATAGTTATTTGTATTAAAAAATCTAAAGAATTAAGGAAGCTTTGAAATTGATAAATAGTGGCATTTTGTTCATCTTCTGATTTTAATGCAAAGTTAACAGAAGAAACCATTAAGATTCCTCTGATAGCGTTATTCTTTAGGACCACTACTCCTTCTTTGATATCCTGTACTTCTAAAAATTGTTGAGTTGATGCATTGGACATATATTATTCTTCCATTATTCCCGGTTCTCTGGCCGTTTCAATATTTGTTTTTAATCTTTTTAATTGACTTTTTTCAGCTATTTTTAACGGTAATTCTTCTGTTTCTTTGTTTTGATTGCTTATTGTATCAGCAGGTCCTTTTTTTAGAATTTTTATTAGAACTTCTCTTTTTTTCCAGATATACATTTTAGGAGTTGCGTTAAACTTTAAAAGATTACCAAATACTATTGGTAGAGATCGGCCATTAACTTGTAGAAAAGCCAGAGCTAAGCCTGCTCCGCCGAAGATTACGCAACTGATTAAAAATATGTAAAAAGAAGCGATTTGATAAACAACAAAACAAACAGCGCCCCCAATAGCGATATAAGTAAATTGCTTAAACGTGAGCGGGCCAATTATTTTTGCTTCACGTTCGATAAATTGGGGAACAGTGAATCTCATATTAAAAAATTATATCATAAATAAAAAACAGCTCCAAACGAGCAATCATGAAACACAAAAGTGTTTTTTATAGGGTTGGTAATTTAATGATAGTCAATTCCGGATTGATGAGCTGTAATATTAGCCAGGAGGTTAGAATAATTATTAAACCTAAAACAGCAGAATTTATTTTTTCTTTAGCCCGGCCAATTCCACTTGAATTTCCAGCTGAAGTTAGCCAGTCAAAACCGCCCCAGACAAACATCGAAAAAGCGGCAAGACCAGAAATTCCAACAATAAAATAATAAAACCAAACAACAAGCTCATTTAAATTCATATCTAATTTGATTTCTAAGTTTTGGATTACTGGGTAATCCAATTCTAAAGCCAAAGATATAGTAGGAAATGCTAAAAATATTATTAGTATTATCA